>JABMQG010000079.1 GCA_013203365.1 Planctomycetota bacterium
GCCTTCGTATGCTGACGTTACGGTAACGCCGCCTACGAAGCCCAGGCGGTAGAACAGCTCGATCTGCCCGTCGGGTTTTACAACCGTCGGGACGTTTCGCGGGGGCTTGACGGGCTTTTCCTTGATGTCGCCGGAGCCAGCCGGCTGGTAAGACGGCACACTTTCCAGCCCTTCCTCGTCGTCGCCACCTAAGCGTTGCTTGGCGTCGGCGATCTTCTTCCAGATGGGCCTGGGGGCGAACTGCTCCAGGACACGCCAGTCGGCCTCGGACAGATCTTCGTCTGCGTTGGCGTACGCCGAGGCGTCAGGGCCCGGGCTACCGGAAATGATCAACGGCTTGTCCGATCGCCACGGCCAGTCACCCAAACGGGTGTACTGCCGCATGCCATCCGTGCAGCCACATAAGAGTGTAATAGAAACGATGCAGGCGCAGAGCATGCCTGGCTGGAACGCTCGGACTTGACGGCACATGATAGCAAGCTCCTCGAAGCCCTGCTTTGCGGCCTCCCCACAGCCGCGTACATCGTACATCAATCACCAACTGGGACAATTATATTCTAAATCGGTCGCTGGAACTCGTTAAATCCAAGCCAAAATGCAACTTGGACAAAAAAACCGCATTCGCCCCCCGCCTCGCGCAATAGTGGTGCTTACGATGAAAAAAACTGGCGTGTTTCTCTTGGCCGTTGCGCCATTTACGGCGAAACAGGTGAGTTTGTCGCTGCTGGCGGAGCCATCAGGCGGTCCGAACACTGGTGAGGCTGTTCTCTTCGATCAATCTTTCGAAAGTTGGCGTCCGTTAGGGATTTAGCGTATCGGCCGAGCCTTTGGCGCACAGTTCCTCGTCGATCAGTCGTGTTGTCACCTCATAAACCCTCTGCTGTGCCACTTGCACTGATTCGGCAATAGCTGCTTCATAGGCCTGTCGCAGTTAGGTACAGATGTTGATCTTCGCCATACCGTGGCGGAAAGCCTCCAGCTGGAACTGGCGTCCTATGCCCGAGCCGCCATGCAACACCAGTGGAATCGAGGCCGCTTGGCTCAGGCGATCGAGGTGCTCTATATTCAGCCTGGCGGAGACCTTTTTTTGGGACATGGCTGCGCCGGAGATCGCTCCGTGAACATTTCCGATAGCCACGGACAGCCAGTCCACGTTCGTTTCCTTCACGAAGCGCCCGGCCTCGCCAGGATCAGTGAAACCTTTGCCGGTGGCGTAGAGTTCTTCGTAGGGCGGCAGCGGCCCGGCCTCGTGGCCGAAAACAGCACCCAATTCGCCCTCGGCCACTATGCCGGCGGAGTGAGCCATCCGGACCACCTTCGCAGTGGCGGCGATGTTCTCTTCCAACGGCAGCCTGGAGGCATCAACCATAACTGATTCGTAACCGAGCTCAATGGCCTCGGTTATGATGGACTCATAATCGACGGGCCGATGATCCTCGTCGATAACCGGCACATGATCCAGATGCAATCGCGTATATCGCTCGTCCTTGAGCTTTTCGTATTCGTCGCGAACGGCCCGCAGGCTTTTAGACTGGAATCGCAGCCAGTCTATGCGGCAGACCTGGATGAGGCCAAACGTGTTGCTGTCGCGAAGCGCCCGCACCACCGGCTCGATCATAGGCAGATATGGCATGTTGAACGCTGGGACGGTAATGCCGGCCTTCCATGCTATCTGAATGAGTTCTCCAGACTTTCGTTTCATTTTGATTCCTTATCAGTCAATATCCATTCGGACTCATTGGCGGCGACGGGCCGGGCAGAACAAGGCAGGATAATGGACGCGTATCGCCCATTCAAGCATTCCCGGGTTATTTCCATCGATGTGACGCGATCCAGACGCAGAGTTAAGAAACAGCTTGACTTATGACAACTTTAGTTTAGAATGATAAAAGTTAATGGCGAAAATTTATCCAAAACACTCTTAGTTTTTACGATCCTGCCGTGGGCAGAATCAAGGTTCTGGGGAACACTATTTAAACAGGCGGCCTTCTGCTGACCGCCGCCGGATGGGCGGCTTCGGAAGCCCGCCGCCGATAAACCCCACGAACCAGCATGCCCCGACAGGCCGCAACAGGTGTAGTGTGCAGCGTATAGACTGAAGGCTCTGATCTTCGTCGGCAGACACCGCACGAGACACACACGGAGGCGAGAGAATGGGAAACAAAAACATTCCTTGGATTACCGGCTCGCTGCTGCTGGTTTTAGCCGTCTCGGCAAGCGCGGCATTGACCAATATCTCTCTGGGGATGCCATTCCAGGTCAACACGACCACGACTGGGTACTCCGCGTACCTGATGAACGGCGATCACGACGTCGGGATGGCCGATAAC
>JABMQG010000080.1 GCA_013203365.1 Planctomycetota bacterium
ATTCCCTGGCAGGGGTGCTCAACCGCGAGCTGGCCGGGACCGAGGATGCAGATGAGGTGGCGGCCTGGCTGGCTGTGCTGGAGGGTTTGCGGATTCTGATCGTTCACGCAGGGGGCGATTCCAAACGTCTTCCGGCATACGGGGTCAGTGGGAAGCTTTTTGTGCCTGTGCCGGGGGAAAGCGACAGCGCCGTGCCCGCCACGCTGTTTGATCGTCAGTGTCCCATCTACCTGGCCTTGCCGGCACCAGCGGGTGGGGCTGGGCAAGTGGTGATCGCCGCTGGCGACGTCCTGTTGAGCTTCGATCCCCGTGTTGTTAGATTTGCGGCCGAGGGCCTGACCGGGCTGGGCACGACGGTGAAGCCTGAGCAGGCAAGCGGGCACGGCGTGTATTGCGCCGACGCCGAGGGCCGGGTAAAGTTTTTTCTACAGAAGCCATCGCCGCAGCAGCAATCCGCCGTTGGCGCAGTGGACCCGTACGGGCAGACGGTTGTGGACATCGGCGTGATGAGCTTCGACGCCGTCACGGCCGTGACGCTGTTGAAGGCTGCTGAAGTAGGCTCGGATGCAAACGGTCGGCTCGGGTGGTCCGGCCAGATGGGCCACGTCATCGCGACTATGGGGCTGGACTTCTACCGTGAAATTTGTTGTGCCCCGGGCACGCAGATGACCGCCCGGAATTACGTCGCCAACGCCCGCGGAGCCGGCTCGATGTGGGACGAGGCAGTTCTAATCCGGTGGTTCGAGGCCCTGCGCGAGATTCCTTTTAGACTGCAGGTCCTGGACCGATGCGGATTTCTGCACTTAGGGACCACGCGTGAACTGATCGCCAGTGGGCTGGATCTGCTTCGGACCGACCGGGGCGTGTCGCGACCGCACGAGTGCGTGTGCATAAACACCGAGATAACCGCCGGCGGGAAGATATCCGGTGGTGACTCATGGGTCGAGGGCTGCCGGATTCGTCACGAGCTGGCTTTGGCCGGGCAAAACGCCATCATCGGGGCCGACATTGACGAACCAATGGCGCTCGGGCCAGGGGTGTGTGTGGATATTACTCCTGGCGCTGACCGAACCGGCAAGGCCGTGTGGTTCGTCAAATGCTACGGCATAGATGACAGTTTCAAAGATACGGCCGAGCAAGGCGCGACACTATGCAACAAGCCGGTGCACGATTGGCTGCATGCAATGGAGGCCGAACCCGATGCCGTATGGGACCGAACCGTGCCTGCCGATCGGCGGACGGTGTGGGACGCCCGCGTCTTCCCGGCCGTTAAGTCACATGCTGACTACCAAAAGTGGCTATGGGTGGTTGATCCTACCGGAGCCGGTGCTGAGCAGAAGCGCAGTTGGCTCGCCGCCGAGCGATACAGTCTCGCCGAGATCGCCAGACTCACCGATGCGGATGCCTTCTCCGCCCGCCGGCGAAGCATTTACTTGCAGGCAATTCGTCGATCTTTTCGGCGTCTGTTCCGCCAGGACAGCGCCTTTTCCGCTCTGGAACTGGCCGCAACACTGGCCACGGCCCAAAACCGATCCGACTGGGTGATTGCGCTTCTTGAAGAGGCCCGATGGCATGATGATTTCAGTCGGAACAACACGTGGACGGGGGATTTTGTATTTTCGAGGATCGTTCACACAATAGGGTCGGCAGTGGCCGAACTGCCCTGTGAAGAAAATGCAACAGTGGAAGAAGTCTTGCCCGGTCTGGTCGGTGGGCTCGATCCGGCAATGAAGGGTTGGCTGGAGTCTTCAGGCATTGGCATCGATCCGACCAACACGGTTATGGACTGGGCCAGATGCGTGCGGGCAGCGGCTTTTAGCCGGCTCGGCAAAGCGATCATTTCCAGCGGACGCACTCGCCCGGGGCCACCGAAGAACAGCCTCCGCAGGGATGAGATCGTCTGGGGCCGGGCGCCGGCAAGACTGGATGTTGGCGGGGGCTGGAGCGATACGCCACCTTACTGTCTGGAATATGGCGGGTGCGTGCTTAACGCAGCAGTGAACCTGAATGGGCAGCCACCCATCCACTGCTACGCTCGCGTGATTAACGAGCCGGTGATTCGTGTCGGGTCTATCGATCTTGGGGCAAAGATCGAAATAACCGACTTGGCCGATTTGCTCGATTACCACACGGCGACCGGCGAATTCGCCTTGGCCAAGGCGGCCCTGGCCTTGTCGGGTTTCTCGCCGGAATCAGCCGCTTGGACGAAGGGTATCAGCCTGGCTCAAATGCTGGAGAGGTTTGGTGGCGGGCTCGAACTGACAACACTGGCGGCAATTCCCAAAGGAAGCGGACTGGGTACCTCCAGTATTGTAGGCGCGGTGGTGCTGGCAACGCTGAATCGCGTTATGGGGCGAAGCCTCACCCAGGCTGAACTGTTTCACGGAGTGTTGCGCCTGGAGCAGGAGTTGACCACTGGTGGGGGCTGGCAAGACCAGATAGGCGGGGTGGTTAGCGGCGTTAAGATCATCACGACCGAACCGGGCCTGGTGCCGAATCCGAGCATTCAGTACCTGCCCTCGGACGTTTTCGACCCGATAACCAATGGCGGATCGACCCTGCTGTACTACACCGGCATCACCCGGCTGGCAAAGAACATTCTGCAACAGGTCGTGGGGCGGTACCTCGATCGTAACCGAGCAACGATGGCTACGCTCCGGCAGATTCACGCACTGCCCGCCCGCGTAGCCGACGCACTGGGACGCAAAGACCTGCGGGCGTTTGGTGAACTCGTTGAGACGGCCTGGGAGCTGAACAAGCAGCTTGATCCAGGCTCCACCAACGACCAGGTCGAGACGTTGCTGACGCGCATCAGCAGCCATGTGTACGGGGCAAAGCTGTTGGGCGCCGGTGGTGGCGGGTTCCTGTTGATGGTTTGCAAGTCTACGGAAGACGCCCGCGCGGTGCGGGAAGCATTGCAGGCCGATCCGCCCAACGAACTGGCGAGATTCTTCGACTTCCAGATCAGCAGGGAGGGACTGGTAGTAACCGTCTGCTGAAGGGAAAAACCGCAAGAGACCTTGTTTGTCCCGACAGACCGCCACACATGTTGCTGCAATGTTTGGTTAAATCCGGCCTAGGGTGTCACTGACACGCACATTTAATGTTCAACCTGATAGAATGTGCATGTATTTTAGTTCCATCGGGAACCTTCGCCGGTCCGAGTGCTGCCCGGCCGGCGGCGCCTGGCCTTAGACAGATGACCGACAGCAGGAGTCATCGGACATGAAGAAGATAATCAGCGTAGCCGGTGCCCGGCCCAACTTCATGAAGATCGCCCCCATCATGGCGGCGTTGGCCGACCATCCGGACATCGAGCCGATGCTGGTCCACACAGGCCAACACTACGACGAAAAGATGAGCGATCTGTTCTTTCGCCAGTTGGGCATCCCAGAGCCCGACATAAACCTTAACGTCGGCTCGGCCTCTCACGCGGTTCAGACGGCGGAGATCATGAAGGCGTTTGAGCAGATTGTCATTGCCGAAAAGCCCGACGGCGTACTGGTGGTCGGGGATGTCAACAGCACGATAGCCTGCGGGCTGGTGACCGTAAAACTCGGGGCAAAGCTCATACATGTCGAGGCCGGGCTGAGGAGCTTTGACCGGACTATGCCGGAGGAGATAAACCGCCTTCTTACGGATGCGATAAGCGATTTGCTGTTCTGCACCGAGCAAAGCGGCGTGGCGAACCTGGCCAACGAAGGTATTCCCGCCGAGAAGGTGTTTCTAGTGGGCAACGTGATGATCGACACGCTATTGCACAACAAGGCCAAAGCAGAGTCGTCCACGATCCTGGAAGACATTGGGCTGACGAATGGTGCATTCGCCGTGCTGACGCTGCACAGGCCCAGCAACGTGGACGACCCGGCAGTCTTCGGGCGACTTCTAGAGGCGCTGGAGTTCGTCCAGCGCCAGATGCCCGTCGTCTTTCCGATTCAACCTCGCACCCGGAAGAACATCGCCAACATGGGCTTTGGCGGGCGCGTGGCGGCGATGGGCGCGCTTCGGCTGATC
>JABMQG010000081.1 GCA_013203365.1 Planctomycetota bacterium
GAAATCACCCGGGATATCCTCGCAAAGACCGACGACCAGACCGGCCGGCCAATGGTGGACATGATTCTGGACACCGCCGGTCAAAAGGGCACCGGCAAGTGGACGGGGATCACGGCATTGGAACTCGGCCAGCCGTTGACTCTCATCGGCGAGGCCGTCTTCGCCAGGTGCCTGTCGGCATTGAAGGAACAGCGAGTCTCGGCTTCCAAACAGCTCTCTGGGCCAAAATTGGCATTCGACGGTGATGAGGCCGAGAAAAAGGCATTCGTCGACGACGTCCGCCAGGCCCTCTACGCCAGCAAGATCGTCTCCTACGCACAAGGCTATCAACTTATGGCAGCGGCGGCGACCGAATATGGCTGGAACCTCAACTACGGCGGTGTCGCACTGATGTGGCGAGGCGGATGCATCATCCGCAGCCAGTTCCTCGGCAAGATCAAGGAGGCCTTCGACGCCGATCCGGACCTTGTAAACCTGCTGCTGGCACCCTACTTCATAAAGGCCGTCTCCGACTGCCAGGCCGGCTGGCGGCGAATCGTCGCCAGGGCAGTCCAGATGGGCGTCCCGGTCCCGGCGTTCAGCTCGGCACTGGCGTACTTCGACGGTTATCGCAGCGCCAATCTGCCGGCTAACCTCCTTCAGGCACAGCGAGATTACTTCGGCGCGCATACCTATGAGAGAGTCGACAAACCCAGAGGCGAATTCTTCCATACAAACTGGACAGGCTCCGGCGGGGGTGTCACGGCTGGCACCTACGACGCCTGACGGCACATCCCTGTGCGGGGCAAGACCGCTCGCACACAGCAAGGCCAACAGCGAGCTTGAGGCTTCTTGTTGCTGGAGCGGGTGAAGGAATTCGGCAATGATCGACATAAAGGACTTGCGGGCCGACCCTGACAAGTATGTTCGGGCCGCTGCCGATAAGGCAATGGCCGTGGATGTCCCGGCGATTGTGGAACTGGATCGGCAGGTCCGTGACGCCCAGCAGTCGCTACAGGACCTCCGCACCGAGCAGAACGCCGCCAGCAAGGCCATCGCCAGACTGCAAGGCCTGGATAAACAGGCTGCCATTGCCCAAATGGCCGAGCTGAAGACCCGCGTCAAGGCCGTCAGCGATACACTCGCCGAGCTGGAGCCGAGACTGCACGATCAATTGCTGCTTGTCGTCCAACCGGCAGCGCCCGAGGTGCCGATCGGCAAAGACGAAAGCGAAAGCGTCGAACTTCGCTCGGTGGGCGAAATCCCCAGCTTCGACTTCGAGCCGAAAGATCATATGCAACTGGGCGAGGCTCTGGGCATCATCGACATGCCGCGAGGCGTCAAGCTAGCCGGGGCGAGAAACTACGTTCTCAAGGGCGCCGGCGTGCTGCTTCACCAGGCGGTGCTTCGACTGGGGCAGGAGATGATAATCCGCCGAGGGTTCACGCCGATGGCCGTCCCGGTGCTCGTCCGAGAGCAGGTCATGTACGGAACGGGATACTTCCCGACCGGGCGCGACCAGGCGTACCTGGCTGAGCGAGATGGCCTCTCGCTGGTGGGCACGGCGGAAGTGCCGCTTACCGCATTGCACAGCGATGAAATCCTCGATGAGGCCGAGCTGCCGAAAAAATATTGTGCGATGAGCGCCTGCTTCCGCAGAGAGGCCGGCGCCGCCGGCAAAGACGCCTACGGTCTGTACCGCATACACTTCTTCGAGAAGGTCGAGCAGGTGGTCGTCTGCCGCAACGACGAGGCGGCTTCCGTCAGTTACCAGCAGGAGATACTCGCCAACGCCGAAGCACTCGTGCAGGCCCTTAACCTGCCCTACCGCGTGGTTAACGTATGCACGGGCGACCTTGGGCAGGGCGCGGTGCAGAAGTTCGACATCGAAACCTGGATGCCCAGCCGGAACAGCTACGGCGAGACGCACTCGGCCAGCCGATTTCACGAATTCCAGGCACGCCGGCTGAATCTGCGATACCGCGACGCCGAGGGCAAGGTGCAGTTCTGCCATACGCTAAATAACACCGTAGTAGCAAGCCCGCGGATACTTATACCGATTCTCGAACTGCACCAAAACGCCGACGGCAGCGTGACGGTTCCGCAGGCCCTTAGGCCATATATGAACGGCATGGAACGACTGACAATGGATAGCCACTAACAGAAATGCCACTGCCATCGGCGGGGCAACCGCAAACCGCCTGTGGAGATTGGCCGATTAACGGAATCCAGCCCCATGATCGTTGTAATGAAACCCGGCGCTACGAACGACCAAATCCAGCACGTGATCGATCTCGTGCGGGAGTTCGGTCTGAAAGACCACCCCATCTACGGCACGGACCGCACGGTCATCGCATGCATCGGCGACAAGCGGGCGGTCGATAAGGGCGCGCTCGAGAACGCCCCAATGGTCGAGAAGATCGTCCCTATTCTGGCACCGTACAAGATGGCCAGCCGGGAGGTTCGCCAGGAGCGGACGGAGATTCCCATCGGCTCCGGCGGTGCGACCATCGGCGGCGTGAAGGTGGCCGTGGTCGCCGGGCCGTGCGCCGTGGAGTCACGAGATCAACTGCTCGAGGTCGCCCACGCGGTCAAAAACGCCGGCGCCACGGCTCTGCGCGGCGGGGCATGGAAACCAAGGACCAGCCCGTACGCCTTCCAAGGCATGCACGAAAAAGGGCTGAAAATACTGGCCGAGGCACGCGAGCAGACCGGGTTGGCCATCGTCACCGAGGCTATGTCGGCCGACATGGTGGGCCTGATCGACCAATACGCCGACGTGCTGCAAATCGGCGCCCGCAACATGCAGCACTACCCTCTGCTGGAGGCCGTGGGCAAATCCAAGAAGCCCGTACTGCTCAAGCGAGGCCCATCCAGCACCATTGAGGAATTCCTGCTGGCTGCTGAGTACATCATCAACGCGGGCAATCCGAACGTTATCTTGTGCGAGCGTGGGATTCGCACGTTCGAGACCTACGTTCGCTACACCCTGCCGCTGACGGTCGTGCCCGAACTGCACGAGCAGACGCATCTGCCGGTTATGGTTGACCCTTCCCACGGCACCGGCCACGCACACCTGGTTCCGCCGATGTGCCTGGCCGCCGTTGCCGCCGGCGCCGACGGCCTGCTGATAGAAGTTCACCACGACCCCGAGCACGCCGTAACCGACGCGGCCCAGCAGATCGATCCGCGAACGTTCTCCGCAATGATGAAACACCTGCGCCGCGTCGCCGAGGCAGTTGACAGGGAGATATGAACCGATTGCAGATCCGCTCCGAATTTTTTGGCGACGGGCGGTGCTTTGAGTCAACCGGCGAACGAAGCACCCGCCATTAGAAAACTCACAATCGGTGGATTAACGCGGCAGTGTCGGCTAGAATCCGCTCTATGAACAAGACGAGCAAGACCAAGTCCAGGCGGCTCGATCGACACGACGGGCGAAAGGCGGACCAGCTTCGCCCGGTAACGATCGAGGTCGATTTTGTCCCGGCCGCGGACGGCAGCTGCCTAATCGCTTACGGAACCACCAGGGTCATCTGCACCGCCAGTTTCAGCCCCGGCGTGCCGGCTTGGCTCAAGGGCACCGGCCGCGGATGGGTGACGGCCGAGTACGGCATGCTGCCGGCCAGCACGGGGGAGAGAAAGTCCAGGCCCATTGCCAAACCCGACAGCCGAGCCACTGAGATACAACGCCTGATCGGGCGGGTCATGCGGAGCGTGGTCAGGATGGAACGGCTCGGTGAAAATACAATCACGCTGGACTGCGACGTCATTGTGGCCGACGGCGGAACGCGAAGCGCAGGCATTACCGGGGCGTACGTCGCATTGGCCAGGGCAATAGGGCAGGCCCAAGCCGCCGGCCGGGTCCGGCCGGGTGCGATGCTCGGAGGTGTCGCCGCCGTCAGCGTCGGCATTGTGGCAGGCCGGTGCGTGCTCGATCTGGACTACATCGAAGACAGCGCTGCAGAGGTCGATATGAACGTCGCAGTCACTTCGGCAGGGCGATACGTTGAGGTCCAAGGCACCGCTGAGTCAGGCACTTTCACCCACACGCAACTGGACAAGATGCTCGCACTTGCCCGCCGAGGTTGCCGAAGACTAGCCGCCGTCCAGCGACAGGCCATCGCTCAAAGACGGTGAACGTAGGGCTCTAAGCGAGGACCGCAACTATGAGACGACATCACTTTCTGCTGTTGGTCCTGTCGGCCGTGGCGGCGAGTCTGCCCGGCTGCGTCCAGCCGGGGGAGTACGGCTCGGCAAGTGGCAACGCGGACGCCGAATTTTCCATCCTGCTGCGCGTCTTCTACGAAAGCGATCACGCGCAGTTGGCACGCGCCTGGAAGGACAGTCTGGAAAAACGGTTGGGTTGGAAGGACTTGATGGTCATCACCGGCTCGGACCGCAGTGAGCTGTACCGGGGACGATTAAAGAACAGCCGACAGGCCCGTGCCACACTGAAGCGGTCGCAGGCCCACCGTGACGCCTCCGGCAAAAAACCGTTCATAAGGGCATACATCACCAGCCTGCCCGGCGCCGATCCAGGTCCGCCGGAGTGGAACCTGCGAAACTGCCCCGGCAAATACTCGCTTTTGGTGGCGGACTTCCAAGACACCCCTGCTGCTGATCCGCCTTACCTCGGCCGACGAAAATACGCCGTTGCATACTGCCGCCAACTCCGCGAGCAGTCCGAGCAAGCGTATTACTACCACGACCAGTACACCTCCAGCGTGACGATCGGGTCATTTGGTTCCGACGCCATCCGGTTTGTCGTGGAGCAGGTGCCACAACCAAAAACTTCCGGCAAGCCGGAACTGGTTCGCAAACCGGTTCCGGTCGATCCGCAGCTCCTGGCGCTGCAAAAAAAGTACCCCGAACGCGCGTGGAACGGCAGGACGTTCTACGTGGTCGTCCGCAATGCGAACGACCAGGTTGTTTCTCGGGAGTTGGCCAAGTCGTTTCTCATTGAGGTGCCGGTGAAAAGCAATGAATAGCCCCTCAAAGACGCTCGTAGTGGCCACGGGCAACCCCGGTAAAC
>JABMQG010000082.1 GCA_013203365.1 Planctomycetota bacterium
CGCCGTAACGGGGCACAAAAGCCGAGACCGACAACTGCGGCGAGCGTTGATTCGCAGTGACCGGCAAAGACAGCGGCGGTGCCGATTTACGCGAAATCTCAGACAAGGCGGGTCCCGTCTTCACATCCGACGGCTTGACTGTCAGTTCACCCCCGCCTTTTTCGGCAGCGCCAAACGGCAACAGCAGATACCCGACCACCAGGATTGCGACAACGAAACAAACAATGATGCCAATTTTGACTTCCGTGCGCATGGCATTTCTCCTAATGAACTATGAACTATCCATGTCCATCGCTACTGTACGCATACAAAGTGATTCATGGCAACTAAAAAAGTTCAGCTTCGGGCAGAAAAATCGGCCGGCCGTGCCCCCGCGGCCGACTTAGAGCCTATCACTGTGACGTCATTTCCCTCAGCAGGCCCTGGAGCCGGCCGAACGGCACGGACTTCGACCTTGGTTTGCCAAGGGTGCCCGTCACGTGGAACGACAGCAAGTCCTTGTTGGTGTGGCGAAACAACTCTTGAAACACACCCGGCACAATGCTGGGCTGGCCAGAGACAAAGACCAACTCCAGCGGCCAGTCCCCGGTCATGTGCATTGTGCCGCTGCCTATGATCGACGCGTTCGGCCCTTTCAAATAGATGTTTGAGAAGATCACGCGATCGGCCTTGATGAGATACTCCACTTGACCGCTGGTAAACGTCGAACTGGTCGGAAGTTTCAGGAACACCACGTCCATCAGACCCAACAACACGGGCACCTGGGCGATGTCTGCGTTCGTTATCTGCAACTGTCCGCGGCCTTCTCTGGTGTTCTTTTGGCCGAGAATTCCACCCAGCCGCAGTCGCCCGGCCAAGTCGCCGGAAGTAGTCGGACGCTTTTCTGGGGCCTGGGCGGAGGTGCTTAGCAACCCGGCCAGGCCGAGACCCTCGAATTTGAATTCCAGTCCGTAGTGCTTCGGGTCGCCGATGGCCAGTTCAACGGCCCCCTCGATCTTCCCGCCGCTAAACTCCGCCTCCAGGTTCTTCACGGCGATGAACGAGGCCCCGGCTACCTTTCGGACCCGACCGGTGAGCCGCCGAATCTCTCGACCGCCTGTGACCAGTCGATCCAGGTGCAGTTGGGCGTCAACGTCCAGTTCGCTTAACGACTCGCCGCCGATGGCCAATCCGCTAACCCAACCGCTCGCCTGCCCCCGGCCGAACGGGCCGGCCATATTCGCCTCTGCCAGGTCGATGCGCCCGGCCATGCGCCATTGACCCCAAGCCGATGTGGCCGGCTGGGAACTTGGCTGTGTCGCCGGCCGGCGAGGGCAGACCAGTTCGTTAATCACCACGTCGCACCGTCCGCCAGGTGAAAGGTATTCAGACAGACCCGGGAATCGCGACGAGGCCATCTCGATAAAAGCCGTGTCTATCGGAACGGCCTTGCCGATCAAGGCCGGCTGGCCCGCACTGTTGGGGAGCTTCTGTAGTTCGATGCCGTCCGGCGTTACGATAAGTCGGCCGATCAATTGCAGGCGATGTTGTTGTGTTACTGCCGTCAGGTTTTCCAGTACTGCCAGGTCGGGTTCGATGTGGATCGAACCCCGCAGACCGTGAATCTCGTTCCCCGCGGCCCGGCAGGTTACGGCAAGGTCCTTGGCAGTGAGATCCAGCGAATAATCCTTATACCCACCCGCCGCGCCACCGCTGTCGGACAGATGCAAACGGACATCCGCCGTCCCGGCCGGCCTGAAGGCCCCCCACACCTCGGCGGCCTCCGGCGGCAAGGCCGCTCGCAGGGATTCGTTCAAGGCCACCTCCGCCCCCTCGAACGTCAGGTCCAGCCCGACCGGCCGGCGATCCAGCATCACTTCGCCAACTACGCTCATCGGGCCATCAGCGCACCGGCCTGTTATCCGCTCGACGCTGAGTTTCCGCGGCGTCAATTGCACTAAACCCGTGGTGCTGCACAAGGGATACCCGAAGTCCGTGTGTTTCAGATCGACGCCTTTCAAGGCGATGGTCAGTTCATAATCCAAAGGCTCGCCTGGTTTCTTCTCGACCGTACCGTCGATGTCGACCATGCCTTTCATCCCCAGCGACGCAGCGGCTGACCGCGACGATTCCGAATCCCCCAAAAAGGTCGAGATCAACTTCTCCTCCAACGGCACGTCCGAGGCATGCAGTTGCAGGTTATAGCCTGGCGAAACATCGGATATGGCCTGCACTTGCCCGTCCAGGCGAATCTCGGCCTGCCCGCATCGGCCGCGAAGCGAATCAAGCACGACCGCGTCGCCGGCGATGTCGATTCGCCCGAAAAGCTCATCCATGCGGTAACCGGGGAATATATTGAAACCTGTAGACGCCTGCCCGCTTAGTGTGATCGTCACGTCGGCCTGCGGTGGCATTCCAGGAATCGGGGAATACACGCGGACATCAGCATCGCCTCGACCGGCAGGAGAAAACGAATCGTACACCTCACGGGAACGGCGGTTCAGCGCCGAGCGCAACTCGCTGTCGAAAGCCAGATCTCGCGCAGTGATGTGCAGGTCGAATACGGGCTCACTTGCCGGGTCGAAAATCTCCCCGCCGGCCGTAATCTTTGCCGCCCCGTGCCGACCGGTAAGGTTGCCAAGCCTGACTCGTTCGCCGTCAAAGACGATCGCGGCGCCCTCGCCGTCGGTCCCGAGATCATCTACGCGGTACGGGAAGCTCGCCACGGTCACGCTCATCCGTTGGGGCCATGCCTCCCCGCTAACGCGGACCGGTCCGCCGCCCTTGCGGTCGATCTCAATGAGCAATCTCAAGGACCCCGTTGGCGAGAAGTCATGCTGCAGTTTTTCGATCAGCCGGCCCAATCGGGTCTCGCCACCGAGTGCCACCGGCAAAGGCAATGCCTCGATCTCAATAGCGAAATGAAAATCGCTCTCGGGGCCATAGCCGTCAATTCGGCCGGTGGTTCGCACCTTCGCGCCGGCCAGATCAGGCAGCTGCCCCTTCAACTCGTCAATCGTAACGCCATCGTCGGTCAATACCACCCGCCCGCTGAGGTCGGCCAGTGTCAGTGCCCCTTCCTCGGCTGGCAGCGTCATCGACGCTTCCTCCAGTCGCACCGCCAGTGTGTTCACTGCCGATTCAGGATCGGTACAGCCCTCGAAGGTCAATCGGCCGGAGACCTGGTACCGCTCGTACCATTGGCGGTATCTTCGGGGCAACGCCCGCCCGATGGTCTGAAGCGGGGCCAACCCGCTCCAAGTCAGCTTGCCGGTTGCGACATTAATGATCGCTTCTCCACGGGAGTCCTCGCTGGCGACGCTTACAGTGTAGAAAGGTTTTTTGTCCGCTTGCGGCCTGGCCGTGATGGTCAGCGACTCGGAACTCACCGCAGCGAGCACTCCGGCGACAATCTCATTTCGGCACAATTGCCCGTCCACCAGCCGAATGATCGGAAGGTTTTCGATCCTCGCTAGGCCTGATTGGCCGGTGCCGAACAGGCGCTGATAATTCCACCGGTCGCAATCCACGTCCTGCGTAACGGTTATTACCGGCCTGATGCAAACCACCTCGGTTACGGCAAGCTTGCCGGCCTTTAGCAGGCTTAACGGCTCGTGTTGCAGCATGACCTGGTCGGCCGAGAAGAGCTCTTCGGCAGTCCGGTCCGCACGCCGGTAGAACAGGCGGACCCGGGTAAGCTTGATCCCGTCGAAAAGGCTGAAGCTGGCCTTGTCAATTTGGACCGCCCCACCGGTCAGCTGGCGGAGGTACGCCTCGGCCTTGCGACGTATGCGGTTATCGTTCGTGAAGTACAACCAGCCGTACGTCAACAGGCCGATCAAGACCAGGGCCGAAATTACAGCACCCCCCCTCCGCCGGCCCATGCGTGCAAAGACACCTCGAACGGATTGAACGGCCCGCATCATTTCTCCGTTTTGTTCCTTTCGCCGTTTACGCCCCCGCCGGCCCGCTTCGGCTCGCGCAATTTCAGTGCCGACGCCGACGCTCTGATCGCCTCGACCAGCGACTCGACGGTCGAGGCAATGCGGCGAAGCACCAACCCACGCTTGGCATTGCCGGAAAACATGTACTCGGCCACCATGGCCATCCGCTGGCAATCAGCCGCGGTAATATGCTCGTGTTTCGCCGCCAGGCCGTCACACGCATCGAGCACTTGCACCAGTTGGGCCTCTTTGGGAGGATAATCCAGCACAGGCCCAGCCGCCACCAGACCCCTGTCGCATACGAAGCTGCAGGCCTGATGAAATGTCGGGCCCGACTGCACGATCACGAACCGGAAGTCCCTCACGTCACGCGACCGGGCAAACTTCGGTGCGTCGAATTCCATGGACCGCGACCATCGCGATTTGAGCACGGCGGCTTGTTCGAACCGCAGCGCCCTGGCCGCGGAGTCCATCTCCTGTTTGAGCCGCTGTCGCTGCCGATCACGCCGACCGACGGCAAAGCCGGCAGCCTCGCGGACCGTCGCACGGTAGTCGTCCATCGAACACGACCCATCACAAGGCGCCGCGCAGCGATTCATCTGCTTGTACGCACACGCCGGGCCCCGAGGCGCCTGCCGAAGCGTCGAAACGCACCGGCACAAGTCGAACACGTCGGCCAGCGCGTCGATGTATTCCTCTGCCGAGCGTCTATTCGGGAAGGGGCCTACTACTACTAAATGCTCCCCTCGCCCAGCCGGGGTCCGCACCGCCGTAAAATGCGGGCAGTCGGCGTCAACGTCAGCCGTCACGAACCAAGCCATCCGTCGCGGCAGCAGCTTGTCGTAGCCCTCCGGCCAAATGGCCCTGGCAAGCTCCATGAACTGCCAGTCCGTCTGAAAACTGCTGTACGTCAACCGCCACAACAGACCCGCGGTTATCTGACGAAGGTCCGCCGCCCTGCCACGCTGCTGGGCCTCCGCATCAGTCAGCCGGCGGCTAAGGCGCCGACGAATATCGGCCGCGACGGTAAGCAGAATCGGTTGACCGTCAGAGGCCACCAGCAGAAACACCCCGCGTTTGGCCGGGACCGCCTTAAGGGCCGCCGCGTCCCATTGCGGCCAAGCCGACAGACCGCCGTCGAACAACTCCTCAAAACCGCCCATAGCGCAGTACCAGAAAGAGCGTTGGCTATCCGTAAATCCACAACGCACGCTCGCCATGTCCGCCCGGCCGTTGCAGGAGAACCATACTACAGTATCACGCCGATGATGGTTCCCTCGTAGACCATTCGTTCGCCCACGTATCCTTGCGTCAGCGCCACCGCCCGGCGGTTGCCTCGGATCTCTTTCATCTTCCCGACAAGCAGCAGCCGATCGCCTGGTACCACCTGGGAGCGAAACTTCACGCCATCCACGCCGCCGAAACCTACGAAGTCCGGGGTCTTGGTATAAACCTTTACGAAATAGCTGATCATCTGCGCCGCCGACTCTATCATCAGCACGCCGGGAAACAGCGGCCGACCCGGGATGTGCCCACGCACCCAGAACGCGTCGTCCCGAATGTCCACGAAGGCCATCATCTCCTGGGCCTGAAGGTCGAAATGGCAGAACCCGTCCAGCAGTGAGAATTCATAACGATGAGGGTTCACCTGCCTTATCTGCTCACGCGTAACGATAGTCTTGGTTGGGTCTATTGCACTTGTGTCGAACAAAGGCTGCGGCGGCATAGGGTTGTATCCTTCCATGCAGGACGATTGCGGCTTGACCGTAAACATACCCCCGCAGGGTAGCAACCCCCCAAACGGCGTGTCAACGTCTTTTATGCTTGATTGACCTTGTAGGGCTGCTTAGCGACCTTTGCCCAAGCATGAGAAGAGATGGAAGCGATGTCAAGCGTCTACATTCATCTGGGATGTTCGGGTCCGAAATCGAGTACTTCGCGGACAAGAACATCAACTGGCACGATGGCAAAGATGGCAATGAAGCATCACACGTGCCTTCGACAACTAGGACTTCTCAGGACAGTCATTTCATTTGTTGCTGAACGCTCCCAGCCAAGTGTGTTCGTGTATCGCAGACCGTGTGCTTGGCAGCCAGTTCGCCAACGGCAGCACCATGTTGTTTTCATCCTTTGGTGGCTCTTCGAGTGCCAGCAATGTCGTCTCAATCTCTCCGTCCTTCTGGGTACCAACGATTCGGTACACCTCCCCGATCCGAAGCACGATGCTCCAAGCCGATCCTTCCCCGGACTTGTCGAGGCCGATGTATTCGGTTTCCCACCGCGATAGTTTGACGACATAGGCCTTACCCTGTGACTCAAAGGTCACGCGAGAAACCACATGCATTATACCACTGGCATCCCTCCCAGCCATCTCAAGCGTAACGGCAAGGTTCCCTTTCATATCTACGTCGTTACTCGATTCTCTCCGCACTACATGCATTATCGCGCTCACAACCTGAACAGACGGATCATCAGGTCCCTTAGATTGGGCCGCACGAGTTGCTTCCAATAGATCGGATCCGACTGCGCCGAGTAAAGCGGCTTCCAGGGCCGTTTGACCTGTGCTATTGGGGATGTCGAGCTTAGCACCATACTCAAGCAAGATCCGTGTTGCCGCGACGTCTTGCTTGGTTATTGTGACATGAAGGGGGGTCATTCCATCCTGATTGAGTTCGTTGGCATCAGCACCATGCTCTAAGGCTCTCCGAAGACTGGCTTCGTCACCCTCTGCAAGAGCATCATGCACACTAGTATTGTCAGTAGTGTCGCGACTGCATCCAACAAGCACAACGCTTGCCACAGCCAAGCAGACCAACGAACCTGCGATTCGAACACAAGTGATTGTCATTGTTGACGCCTCTGTTTCCCGTGACGAGCCTATATCCGATATTTCCCATATGGTTTTCTACCCACGGCCATCGCGGGCCTTTTCGATGATTTTACCACGTTTCCGGACATCGGCAAGCTTTTCCCGGACGCCACCAAGCAAGCATCGGCCTGCGATCCGACCGTGATGCTGCCCGATAAGCCCTTCATCCGGGCGTTTGGACCAGGCACGGGC
>JABMQG010000083.1 GCA_013203365.1 Planctomycetota bacterium
CCGGCGGGTGTACCGGCCCGAGCCTCGCGGTCAATGGCAAGGCCGTGGGGATAACCTCAATGGTCCGGAAAGGTTATGTGCGCTTGCTGCGCACATGGCGACGAGGCGATACGATTGATCTGATGTTGCCCATGCCTCCGCAGCGCATACATGCCAACCCGAAGGTTCATGCCGCCGCCGGCCGGGTGGCCATGCAGCGTGGGCCGGTGGTTTACTGCCTGGAAGAAGTCGATAATGGCCCCAGACTCGACAGCATCGTCCTTCCCGAAAGCGCGCCCCTGCGAGTCCGGATGGAAGACCGACTGCTTGGCAACGTGCCGGTGATCACGGCACGAGCAAGGCGAGCCGACCTGGATGACTGGAAAACACAACTGTACCGGACGCGCCCGGCAAAGCTAAGACAGGTGGCGATCAAGGCGATCCCGTACTTCCTTTGGGCCAACCGCCGAGAAGGCGAGATGCTGGTCTGGGTCCGGACCGTTCCTTAACGGCCATGTTTTCTCTCACGAATCGCGACCGTAGCGATAACTTCGACAGGAAATAATTCCGACGGCTCACGGCGAATGGCACCGGGGCAGCCGGCGGTCAAAAGGTCTCTCCAATCCTCCAGTGGGGTCCATTGCCCCATGAGGCCTGGGTAAATACCTTATCAATTTCTCGTCTGGCTTATGTCGATGGCAGGGTCGAGGCATGTCGTGGGAGTCATACTCGCCACGAGCCTGAAAGTGCCGGGCCGGCTTCGACCAGGTCAACCGGCACTTTTTTTCAATCGCCAACGAGCTTAGGGGCATTCGATTCCATGGATTCCAGTACCTAAGTCGTCGTTCCATATCCAGTTGCAGCGACAAGACCTGCTGGGCCAGCAACGAAGGCCCAGCCAGAATCCGCCAGAACCCCTGGAACTATTTATGAAGCCGCTCCAGGTACAACACCCCAGCCAATACCATCTAAGAGCCTGCCAATAAATAACTTGCATCGACATATTCCCGGTGTTCCCTCCCGTGGCGCCGGAGGGGTTTTCCTTCTCGCCCGGATGCGGTCCAGCCGATAGGAACATAGGGTGGAAAAATGATGTAAAAATGAACCGATAACTTGTAAGTGTTTTTTGTAAAAGGTATTACTTGTGAGAATGCAGCAATTTTATTCTTGGTGCGTTGACAGTTTGCCGGCTTGTTTGCTATACTTACCCTTTCGAGAAGACGGTCCAAACCGGGCTTCGCAATAACGGCTGATTTTATGCCGTGGCGGCCTCCGGCGCGCGTGACAAACGACGTGCGCCGGAGGTTTTTTTTATGGACCGCTCCTTCAACGGCGCAAAACGCGCCGATGGGTTGCCGTCTTGGCCGTTGCGACAAGCAATTGCGATGGTTCCATCAACTGCCGTGGGCTCAAGTGACGGTCGTGCATCTGTCGATGCAATACGTAGAGAAGCCCGCCGGCTGCGTTGTCGGCGGTTGCATCGCCATTGTGTCACGTTCGACGCACTTACCAGGTAAACTTCGCATGCTCACCATGGTGAAAATGTTCCTCACGGATAGCCGCCGGTTAAGCAAGCTGCGATGGCTAGCCATCTTGCCGGTCGTGTTCTGGGTTGTAATGACGGCGGCGGGATGCGACAAGATTTCCCCAAAAGCCGCGGCCGCTAGGCGGTTGGTTCCCGGCGATCGGGAAGTTTCGCCCGAAGAACTCGTAGAGATACACCGCCGGTGCCTGGTTGTCGTGGAAACGAATTGGTCGGAGTCGTCTTCACTGTTGGCCGGCCGGCGACGGCAAGGGCGAGAGGGCGTGGGGGTGATCATAGCCAGCGACGGCCGATCTGCACTCGTGCTGACCAGCCGGCGGATGGTGGACCCCAGGTACGATCGGCAGGGCTCGCATCGAATTCGAGACGTAATGTTTCGCGTGTCCACCTCGGCCGAATGGTCCAGTGGGCGGGCCGCTGATGCTCGGTTGGTGGCAGTGTTCATGAACGGGGCCGACATGGCCCTGCTTCACATTGGCGCGCTGACCAGAGAGCCTTTTGCGATCCCCGTTGCTTACCCCGCCGCCCTGCAGGCAGGCGATGCCGTAACGGTAGTCGGCCCGTCGCGTGGACAGGGATTGTC
>JABMQG010000084.1 GCA_013203365.1 Planctomycetota bacterium
AACTGCTCCGCGTACGATAACAAAAGTCCTTGAACACACGCGACGCTTGGTCCGTCCGCTCCCACTCGGCCTCAGCGATGCTCAACTCTTCGGCAATCGCGACCGCCAGACGAGAATTCTTCGCCAGCTTGCCCAACACGTAATCCACGCCGTTGGCTTCGCAGAAGGCCATGATCGCCATCGCGGTGATCGGCAAAGCACTCAGCCGCCCGCCCCAGCAAGGCGATGGCCTGCTCGGTCTTGTCCAGCAGCACCACCCCGGCGTCAGAGGTGATCGTCCCGCCGTTGAAGTCGGCGACGACAAAACGCATGCCCAGGATCTTGAACTTGATCGCATCCGTGCTACACTGTGTCATAATTCGGCCGTCCTTCCGTGGTCTCTAAGTACTTGATAAACATAGAATACCACGGTTTGATGGCCGATTCTTTAGCCTACCGGTGAGAAATGGCTACTAGCGTACCGCCCGTAAGACGCCAATAGTCGGCCCGATGCATCTTCGTTCAGGCCGACACCGCTGTTTGTTCCACGGTCGGTTCGGTCTTTTGTCTGGCCGTGTCAATAGCCGAGATGATCGCGGTATGCAGTTCCCAGGCATGCAGTACCGGCTTTAGCAGTAGATCATCTCCGCCTCTCCGCCAAGCCCGCCACGCCGCATCGAAACGGTCGAGCTGTCCGGTCAGAAGAACCGCTGGCCTGGGATGCAAGTCTTGCAGTTGCAGGAAAATATCGTCAGGATGCTTTTCAGCCAGCTCGCTGCACAAGACCAGTACGTCGGGCTTCCAATGGGACGCAAGGTCCAAGGCCTCGTCCAGCAAAGCCTCTGCCAAAACCTGATGACCGTGGCTGGCAAGAAATCGGGAAGCGCGCTCAATAAATCGACGGTCAGAATCACAAATCAATATCTTCAAAGACACATAAAACTCCTTCCACTTCAAGGCCCGATCCCTCTGATGATCTGTTTGTAAAAATATCGGTCGAATCTTCCATGTAACTTAACTTAGAGCCCCTAACCCGCATTTCTCACCGGGTGAAGAGTTACGGTTTTGATTGCGGCGGATTGGCCGAAAGAGCGGTTGTGCGGTGCAGGAGATCGGCTGGCGGCCGGCCGGCGTACAATGTGTCGTCTCGTCTTGTCGGTGTCTTCCCCAGGGGCAGGGCCGCTTCCATTGCATGAATGCCCCGTAGTTCGATAACGGCAAACGGTCGCCTCACTGCTCGAGTATCTGCTGGTATCGCCCCAGGCCGATGGCCTTGGTGTAGTTGGCTTCAAACACTCCACGGGCCTGTTGCCCCAGGCGCCTGGTCAGGTCGCGGTCATCCGCCCAGCGGAGGATCGTTTGCTGAAGCGCCTCGCAGTCACCGTTGGCAACGATCTCGCCGCCGCCTCCTTCGCGAAGCATGCGGGCGATCTCGCCGCGGCCGCTGCCCTGATACAGCATGGCCCTGCCGGCTGCCATGATGCCGTATGCCTTGCTGGGTACGATCAGGCCTTCGAAACCGTCTCTGAGGCTGACAAAGTGTGCATCGCCCAGGGTTAGGGACTGCCCCAAACGTTCTCGATGCAAGTAGTCCGTCACGCGTAGGTTTTTGAGCCTGTGTTCGTCGCGGAAGGTCTCGATCTGCCGGCGCCGGACGCCGCCGCCTACGAACAGGAACCGAATATCGTTACGATCTTGCAGGTTGCGGGCCACCTGCAGGATGTCGTCGAACTGATGTCCCACACCCATATTCCCCGAGTACATCAGGACGAATTCATCGCTGTATCCCAACTGCTTGCGTAAAGGGTTCTGCTCTGCCGGGAGGGGGCGGATGGCGCTCTCGTCGGCCCAGTTCTGAATGATGGCGATCTTGCGCGGATCTATGCCGTATCGGGCCACTACCTCAGCCATGCAGCGGCCCAGCACGACAACTGTTGCGGCGCCCTGCATGGCATAACGGGTCAGCCGGCGCATCAAGCGCGCGGGCAAACCGTTCGCGCTCAGCAGGCCTGCCCGAATCGCCACGTCGGGGTACAGGTCCATCAGCACGTAGACGTACTGCTCCCGGCGGATGAACTTTAGTGCCAAACCAATAACTGGAAACATCGGCGGGCTGGTCAGCACGACGAGCTTGTCCGCCCTCGGGGCCGTCAGGGCCGAAACGAACGCACCGACTACGTAGCTGGCGTTATCCGCCAGCCGGCCCAACACGGATCTCTTTCCGAAGCTGGGGCCCCATACCCGCCGGATCAGGACGCCGCTGATCCACTGCCGCTCGGGCAATCGTCGCCCCCCGCCTTCATAGTGCCCGCTGGTGGCGATCGCCTCCACCTGGTGCCCCACCCGCGCCAGGTGAAAGGCCAGATCACTGAGAATCTGAGAAACGGCGTCCTTGCTGGGGTAAAAGAACGTGTGCAGGAATCGAAAACGCATAGAACTCGCTCTCATATTTCCGCCGGCACGTCCGTAGGCAACTGCACGTTGCCTGTCTGTGGGTCTTCCTTGTGGCCGCCGTTTTGCGACAGCTTGTCCTGGCAGTGCCGGGCAAAGTACCAGTGCACCCATATGCTGTAACCAGCAAACATGACGGCCAACAGGCACAGAACCACCAGACGCACCCAGTCGGTGTGCCAGGCGTATATCCAACCCCCCAGGCAGCAGGTAAGAATAAGAATGTCCTGCACCCGCGTGACCCGTGCATGGCTCCATCCGCAACGGACCAGAAGATGGAAATGGAATTCCCTGTGCGGCTTCGTCGGGTTGGCACCCTGGAGAATACGCTTGATTATGGAGAAAACGGGGTCGTAAATGAACAATGCCCACGGAAGGATAAACGCAACCCAAGGCACCTGGGTACGCGCCCCGCCGATGAGCGTTAGCATCGCAAACCCGAATCCCAGTGTGGTCGAGCCTGTATCGCCCATAAACAACTTGTTGTCGCTGGATGTATTGTGCGGCACAAAGCCCATGCATGCCCCAGCCAGGGCGGCGGCCGAAAAAACACTGTTACCGCTGTGGGCGTACAGCAGCAGCAAAGCGATGGTAATCCCGCCGAACATGCCTTGAGTGGCGGCTTGCCCGTCTATGCCATCCATGAAGTTGTAAAAATTCACGAACGCCACGACGAACAAAGTCGCTATAAACACCCCCACCCAGCCGGTTATATCAATAGTCAAGTAAGGCAGGCCGAGGTCATGTGGCGCCAGTCCGATCATCCGGATGCACAAAAACGCCACAAGCACGTGCGCCACTATCCTTGGCAGGGGGGGGATGGGCCAGATGTCGTCGACGAAACTCGCCAAGGCCACCAACGCACCGATACCTATTGTGATAAGGAACGACCAGGTTGGAGAGAACACGAAAAGGACGCCCACCAAGGCACCGAGCACGATCGCAACCCCGCCCGTCCGCGGTGTGGGAATGGTGTGGCTGGAACGCTCCGAGGGATTGTCCATCAGTTTCAGGCGGACACTGATTCTCCGCAAGGGGAAACACAACAAATATGCCGCCGCCGCCGAAATGATCGCTGCCAGCGGCATCCGCCAGACCGACGGTCCTATAAGCTTATAAAGAAAAGCTGGCACGTCTTGCTGCTCCTTCCATGGCGGCTTGCCGAAGGCAGTTGTATTACCGCTCTTACCCGGACGGCTTCTTTGTGTGAACCCTTGTTAGAGCTTTTTGCAGTTCCGTACCGACACGCCGAATCTGCTCAGTGGTGATGTCGGCGAAGAACGGAAGGGCGATCGTGCGGGCCGCGACGGCTTCGGTCACCGGAAAATCACTTGCACGGGTGCCTAGGGCCTCCATGACGTACGGCTGCAAGTGCACCGGTGGAAAGTAATTTCCGCAGCCAACGCCCGCCTGCCGCAAATGGCACATAACGGCGTCGCGATCAGTTTCGGTGAAGGCGTCGGCCAGGCGGATGACATAAACGAACCAACTGGCCTTATGTGGGTCGGCCATGGGAGGCAGATGGACCTGCTCGACTTCTGCCAGCACCTGGTTGTACATTGCCGCTGCCTGTCGTCGTTTGACGAGAATCTCGTCCAGCCGGTGCATCTGCGCTTCTCCCAACGCGGCTTGGATCTCACTCATGCGGTAATTGTGACCCAACCGGGAGTGGCTTAGCCAAACCATCGAATCGCGGCCTTGGTTGCGCAGGCAAACGCACAGGTCGCGTATTTCTTCGCTGTCGGTGACGATCATCCCACCCTCACCGGTGGTGATCTGCTTGTTAGGATAGAAGCCGAATACGCCGCATTGGCCGAAATTGCCAGCCGGACGAGCGCCCAAAGCCCCGCCCAGGGCCTCACAGCAATCCTCAATCATGGCCAGGCCGTGCTTGCGGGCGATCGCCTCGTAACGATCCATGAAAGCGCAGTTGCCGAAGACGTTCACCGGCAGCAGGGCCTTGGTCCGAGGCGTGATCGCCGCTTCGATCGCCTCCGCGTCCAGGTTGTAGCTCTCCTGGTCTATGTCCACGAAAACGGGCTTGGCACGCTCCTGCAGGATACAGTTGGTCGTCGCTACAAAGGTGAACGGCGTTGTGATTACCTCGTCGCCTTCGCCGATCCCTAGCGTCTTGATGCACAGGTGCAATCCGCTGGTACCGCTGTTGACGCTGATGCCGAATCGCCGACCCGCCCGCTTCGCCACGAGGGCCTCGAACGCCTCCGCACGCGGGCCTAGACTCAAACGGCTGGTCTGCAGTACGGCGGCCACGGCGTCACGCTCGGCGTCCGTGATGCTCGGACTCGATAGGGCAATTGGCTCGTCCTTCAAACTAAAACCTCTCTTAGCAGCAAGGCCCGATTCCAATTGCCAATATCATAATTTCACTGCGAGGGCAACAACCGGGTCTGGAGAAATGGCACGACTGAATCAGGTTGCCTCGACCTCGACGGTCGACTGGGATACGCTGCCATCTGCCTGTTCCGGCGGGTTCAGCGGCTCGTATCAGGCACCAGGGTCCGCAAGCAGCAAACAATCTGGTCGCGGTCTTGTGTGTTGACCAACTTCTCCAGTTCCTTCATGCCGGCCAGTAGTTCATCCCAATCCATCTGGCACGTGCGCCAGACACGCACCTTCTCGTGCACAGTCTCGACGATATCTTCCCCTTGGGTACGCAACTTCTCAAAGAGTTTCTCGCCTGGCCGGATTCCAGTGAATACTATCTCGATGTCTTCTTCGGGCCGAAAACCCGACAGTGTGATGAGGTCACGGGCTAGATCGACGATCTTGACCGGTTCGCCCATGTCCAGAAGGAAGATCTGCCCGCCAGCACCGGTGGCGGCAGCCTGTAAGACCAACTGACTCGCCTCGGAAATGGTCATGAAGTACCGGGTCATATCCGGATGCGTGACTCGAACCGGGCCGCCTTCGGCAATCTGCTTCTTAAAAATGGGTACCACGCTGCCGGCTGAATCCAGCACGTTACCAAACCGTACGGCCTTGAATTGGGTCTTGCACCCTGCTCGTCCATTAAGGCCCTGCACGTATAACTCAGCCACGCGCTTGCTGCAGCCCATGATGCTCGAAGGGTTGACGGCCTTGTCGGTGGAGATCATCACAAACTCGTCCGTCCCGCAGGCACAGGCGGCGTCCGCGACGTTCCGAGTGCCAAAGATGTTATTCTTCAACGCCTCGCAGGGGTTTCGCTCCATCAAAGGCACATGCTTGTGAGCGGCTGCATGAATGACGACTTCCGGGCGATGCTCCTTGAAGATTGTCTCTACCCGAGCCCTATCGTATATGTCGCAAATCACCCCCGTGACCGCTATGCCGCCACAGCGATCCTGTAACTCGTTTTCGATCTCGAACAGCGGCGTCTCTGCCTGCTCCAGCAGGATCAATCGAGATGGACCTATGGTCGCGATCTGTCGGCACATTTCGCTGCCAATGCTGCCGCCGGCGCCGGTAACGAGCACGCGACGATGGGAAATGAAGCGGGAAATAGCCTCGTGGTCGAGGTTTACGGTCTCCCGGCCAAGAAGATCGTTAATGTCAACCTCGCGAATCTGGCTGACAGTAAAACGCTCATTGATCAGGTCGCTTACACCGGGCATGGCCTTGAACTTAAGGTTTGTACCGCGGCACAAACTCACGACACGTCGCAACTGCTTCTGAGAGGCAGACGGCATGGCGATGAGAATCTCATCGATTTCATATTCCTCGCACAGCTGCTTAATCTGATCGGTGGTACCCAGCACGCCAACGCCATGAATATTGAGTCCCTGCTTGGTCGGGTCATCATCCACCAGACCGATCACGCGATAACGCTCCTCATCCATCCGGTTGATCTCTCGGATGAGTGTCTCGGCGGCATTGCCGGCACCGACGATCATCACCCGATTGACCCCCTCCGCCGAGATAGGCCGAAGTTCTTCGTGATAGATCCGCACCCCCAGCCGCGCAACGCAGACAAGAAAGACCGTTGAAAGGAAATCCAGCATCAATACGCCACGGCTGTAACTGTAAAGCCTTTCTCGCCCTAGCAATTGAGGCAGGTAATATGTCAGTACAACGACAACAAAGGTGACCACTAGGAAAATCCATGACGCTTCCAGGATTCGCCAGACGTCATGAATGCTGGCGTATCGCCACCTGTCGCGAAGCAGCTTCAGTGAGGCAAATATGATGCTCTTAGTAACGAGTATATAGGGAAGAAATGGCAAAAATTGCTTGTAGAACCACCGCCCGTCCTGACTGCCGGGAATACCCGCATCGAACCGAACGAGGAATGCCGCAAGAAAGGCCAGTGCAAACAAGATGTTATGAGCGACAAGGTTGGTCGTCAGCCGATGCTGTGCCATAAGCGACTCCAGCACGGTGAAACACCGCCCCAATCGCCCGTCCCGTAAGTTTTGCCGCTTGGCCACTGCCATAATGTACTGGAAGATCTTCTTTTATGTAGTCAGTGTATCTTTAGCGTCGGCTCAAAACCGCATCGAGTCTATTCTTGCTGGATTACTGCATCGGCGTGTTTGTCGGGTTGCTCTGGCGGCTCGGCCGACAATGGCTCCGGTGGACCGCTCAATTGGGGGGTCGGCCCAAAAAACATGCCAGTGGGCATCAACCCGCCCTGGACCTTCCCGCTGGCCACACAACCCTGCCAAAAGGTCTCCACAGCCTCGGCAACCGATGGTTTAGTACTGGTCTGGGCCGCTTTTCGAAGTGCCTCTGCTGCCTCGACAACATTGTCGTCAAACCATTCAAGATAGGCCAGCGAGAGCCACAGGTTCGCGTCTGTGGGTATCGCCAACACCTTGTTGCGAAGTGCCTGGCGAAGTTCGATGAAATCACTGGTACTTTGGAAGAAACCTCGAAGACGAATCCGTACCAGCGGCATCTCCGGAAAATTAATGAGCGTCTGACTGATGTAATGCGACATCAAGGCGTAATTACCCAACGCACAATGCGCGTGCACCAAGCTAAGCATAGGGCCTGGGTTGTGCTTGGCAATCATATTTGCTGTGGCGAATTGTTCCGAGGCCGACGCGTACTGACCGGTACGCATGCCCTGCTCGCCCGCACGCAGGGCGTCCGCATAGCGGCCCGGAGTGGATGGTGCTAGAGTCGTTATCGGCTCGTCTGAGCCAAGTAGGTCGATGCTGCTGATCCCCAGAATAGCCGATGCGTTCAGGCCGATGGCGACGTCCGGCGTGGACAGAAGAGAACGCAAACCTGGCGTGGTTGGCGACCACAAGCCAATTTCCATGCTGTTACTTGGGCGGCGATACAAGGTGCGGGATACATTACCTGCGGAACTCACCCCGAACCGATCCTCGCCGCCAGCGCCCGAGGTGGCACTGCGACGAATATTCAACGAAGACAAATTGGATATTGAGGTGCCCAGGACCCCCGCCTGCTCGCTCCTGGTGGGCGTTCCCAGCCCATAAGAGTAAGATCGGAACCTTGAGACGCCGAAGCTGGACTGGCTGCCAATGTTGCCTAGACCGCGGGGACCAACGACGCTACGGGCTTGGCCAAACGCCGGGACGCTGAAAACCGCTAAGGCCACCAGTAAAAACGTAAATGGATTGCGCAAAGTCAGCATATCTCATTGATTCCAACGAATCATTTCATATATTATTATACGGTTGTAACACGCGTTTGGCTCATTGATTCTTAGCCGGTTCATGTCTGAACAAAACAAGTGCTTTTTACTGTCCATCGCAGCCGACTCCAAGTGCTCCGGCCCTGAAGACTACCCGAACCAAACCGGCGCCGGCCACCCGCTGGACTCCAACGTCCGGCCGCATGCCTTCCGGCATACAGTCCGGTTTACTGTCCATAACATACAAGACCCTGCCGGCCAGGGCAGCCCTGTAACTGGCGGGATCGTCAGCGTACCGGCCCAGCATGACCTGCGCACGAGCCTCTACGTGTACGCCCGCATGCAGGCCCTCGGCTTGCTGAAGGAACATCAACGCGTCGGCCGCTATTAAATCCGGCACGATGACCCCGTCGGGTTCTGCCGCCGCCAACGCC
>JABMQG010000085.1 GCA_013203365.1 Planctomycetota bacterium
AACTGGTACACGCCTGACGGCCAGGCTTGACGGGTTCTCCGTCGACGATGTCAAGGCGGCCATAAATCGCGCACGCCATCCGTTCCTCGAGATGCCGGGCGCCGGTTTCCTAGTCGACGACGACCCGGACGCGCCAGGTTTCGCGGCCGACAAAATGGAGAATCTGGGCAACGACGTGTTCGCGCCACGCCAGATTCCTTATGTATATGACGGAACGGATGCGTTCGTGATGGACACGTCGGGGCCGGTGCTCGGATACGTCGGGCATGGCGTCCACGGCGGCGCGCCGCCGGGGTACATACTGGACGAGGAAAATGGGCTTCGCTTCGATATAGCCCCCGGTGCGGCGTTCCACACGTGGGAGAGTTTTAACGCCTACAGCTTCAACGAAGGCGGCAACCGCGACGGCCAGGGCCTGGTCGCCGAGTGGATTCGGAGAGGCGGCACAGTAGGCGTCGGGAACGTCGAAGAACCCAACGTCGATTCTTTGAGCGTCACCAACGAAGAACTGATGTTCCAGATGCTTCTGGACGGGTTCACCTGGGGCGAAGCTGCATGGGGCGCCACATTCCAGCTCTCTTACGTCAACACCGTCGTGGGCGACCCCCTGATGCGATTCGTCACCTCGCAGCTGTTGGGAGATCTTAACCTCGACGAGATCGTGAATATCTTCGACTTCGCGATCTTTGTCACCAACTACGGCGCCAGCGGAGAGGTGGACTGGACCGACGGCGATTTGGATTTCGACACAGACGTCGACATCTTCGATTTCGCCATATTGCAGACGAACTTCGGGGCTTCAAACGCCCCCGCCACGGCAACACCGGAGCCGGCGACGCTGGCTTTGCTGGCCCTGGGCGGGTCGGTAATGCTCCGCCGGAGACGGCGAAACTAGAGAGGTCAAGACTCATTCGCGAGCGACTGGGAGAGGCTGCGATTTCATCTGATCGCTTCTCGAGCCGCACTGGCAGCCCAACAAGGGGTGTTGTATGACCGGTCTTCCTTATCACTCATTTGACGCACTTTGCGCCAGGCACGTTTATGCACTGTAGTGAAGTACAACCATCTGGTGGCAGGCAAACTCCTCAATGGTCAGTTCGGTCGTGCCGTTACTGCATTTAAAATCGATCTGTCGGCCCTGGGGTTCAAGCGTTACTTTGCAAACTGTCTTGCCGGGGCGCACCTGAAGGTTGATGTTTCGCAAGGGCAAGAGCTCTTCGATTACCTCGACGAGCCAACCCTTGCCGGTAAACGTCCCGGCACCCATCTCTATCTCTCCGCCGCGGGAAATTGTGTTGGCGTACAGCAGGTGTAGCACGTCGCGACGGTGCTTCTCTTGTCGCATCATGGACAGCCTGGCTGTAGAAGGCAGGTTCGTCGCAACGGTAGGTTCACCCAGTAGTGACCGCAGGGCGTTGACTACATATTGCCTATGAGCCACAGCTCCCATTGCGCGGTATATCTTGAACACCGGATGTGCAAGGTACATCACGTTGCCGTTGTGGACCCCGCAATCGAACCCGCTAGGTTCGGGCCGGGCCGGCGCGTGCTGGTGGCTACAAAAATGCCTGAAGCTGCGGTTGAAGTACGGGTCGTAAACTGCTCCCAGCGATCGGCCGGTGGTGGCCTTGATCCGCTGCGAAGACAAGTACATCACCATAGGCGAATTGACGAAAGTCGGGCGAAACGACTCGCCTGGCAAAACGTAGTCCGGCAGGTATTGACTGCGACCGTGGTAACTTGCCCCGATGTCGAAGATAAATCCTGCCCCGTCGACGGCCAAGCCGCTTTCGCCGGTCAGGAAGAGCTTGCCCCCGCCCGCCAGGTATGCGTTCAGTTTCCGCGCCAACGGCCCGTCAATCCGCACCTCGTCGGGAAGGATGATGACCTTGTACTTGGAGAAATCCATCTCGGCGTCGAGCACGTCGAATAGCAAATGCCCTTCCAGGAGTATTCGGGCGGCACCGGTGTCTGCCGGTACGTCCCGGGCCTCGTCGGCGTTGACCGCGGCGGCGGAAAGCAGACCAAAATCGGCAATATTCTCGACGTCCCGGCACCAGGGCTCCTTAGCCTCGACCTCCGCGTAGGCGGCCCCGATAAGCTCGTAAGTGCTTGGGTCCATCTTCCCACGCGGGTGAAGCTGATCGCCAACACTGCACTTGGCCCCGTAAGCGAGCATGGCCGCACATTCGTACCGAAGTGCGTTCGGATGTTTGTAGCCTCCGAACTCGCCCCACGTCGTATGAAATTTTCCCGTCATTCCGACAAAATCTAGCGGGAGGTTTTTGCAGTACTTCGCCTGGATCGGAAAATAATCGTATCCCCATCCGCCGGTCGGCAACGACTCCAGCTCCAGATGACTGAAGTAACCCAAGATGTCCCGCCGACCGCGCTGAACGTGCCCGCTGTTATGAAAAACGGGCATGTCCGCACGCAAGCATCGGCAGGCGGCCGTCGAGAGACGATAGTAGCGATCCAGACCGATTCGCGCGCACTTCAGGCGATCGGCCTCGATGGTCGGGTCCAGGGCGTGCTCGTCCATCACCGCCAGACACCATTTGCAGCAGCACTGATACTGGAAAATGATGTCCAGCCACACCCCGTCGGCCTGGGGGTACATGGCAACCGCCTCACGGATCTGCTCGCAAAGATAATCCAGATACGGGCTGTTGAAACACATCTTGTGAAAGCCGGCCGTGGTGATCTCCCGCGCCCAGCCGGTATATTGGCCGTTGGCACCAACTTCGCGCCACTCAGGGTGCTCATAAGAAGCCACTCCATCAACACCGGCAGATATATATATCTGCACGTTGACCCCGATCTCCTTGCAGGCGCTGATCTGCTCGGTGAGCAGGTCGAACGCCAGATGGGGGTGGCGTTTGCCAACCTTGGTGGCGTGGTAGCTCCATCCGTGGTGACACTTGGAGAAGCAGTTAATCAAGTCGACATGGCCCGTTTTGAGGGCCTGTTGCCATTGTGTCTTGTCGAATTCCGATCCGATCCCCTCGATGGCCTCGGAGGTGTGAAAGTCCAGGTGTACCTGGCGAAATCGCAGTTGGTGCATATCCATCTCCTGCCGTCAATAAAATACAGCAATGAGGCGACGCACCAAGGCGCCGCGTCGGATTATCTGCTGTCATGCTAGCGCTGCTATCCTTTCCATAACCCGTGGACGTTGCAGTACTCGCGGGCCGTCACCTTCTCCGCAGTCACGGCGAACGTCCCTTCAGGGGCCTCGCCTGGGTTGAGAAACTGCCTGTAGGCCTTCCCGTCGGCAAGCAGCTCGATCCACTGGATATAGTGCTGCTTTTCCATTGGGTGGGCCGCGTTCTGACCCACCATTACCTCGTAGCCATCCTTGGTCTTTTCGATGTACGGCACGTGCTTTTCAGTGGCGGCGTCTTTGGTCTTTTCCTGCTGCAAGGTCATTGGCTGATCGCAGCAGACCAGTTGCCCCTCACCATTTTGCAAGACCTCGACAATGTTGCCGCACACGTCGCACTTGTACACTTCCAGTTTCTGGGTCATAGCCGTGTTCCTTTCTTCTTTGCCGATTCACCTGGGATGATTGTCACCTCACCAGCCAGGGTGATCGTCTTACGCCAGGTTCCGAATCGCCAGTACGGCGGCTCCGTAGTCCGGCTCCTCTGTAATTTCCTTAACGATCTGGGTGTATCGAATCACTCCTTCACGATCTATCACGAAAACCGCACGCGCCAGCAGTCGCAGCTCCTTGATGAGCACCCCATAGGCTCGGCCGAATTCTGCGTTGCGGTGGTCGGAAAGTGTTTTCACCGCGGTTATTCCAGCGGCGCCGCACCAGCGGGATTGGGCGAATGGCAGGTCCATGCTGATGGTGAGAATCACCACGTCATCGCCTAGTTCGACGGCTTCCTTATTAAACCGCCGAGTCTGTAAGTCGCAGACCGGCGTGTCCAGCGACGGTACGCACGAAACTACTACTATCTTGCCTCTGTATGCCGATAGGCCGACCTCGCTGAGGTCGTTGGCCAAGGCGGTAAATTCGGGCGCAGCTTCGCCGATGCAGGCAATACGGCCCAACAGCGTGAGCGGCTGCCCCCGAAACGTGACGATTCCCGCGTGTTCGTTCATTGTTGCACCCTTTCGCCAGGGCGTCCGGGCCACAGACGCCTTGATATTGATATCGATTCCTACACGGTCGGCCGGCCCCCGTCCGAATTCGTCTGGAGGTTCACCCGTGCGCCATAGCCAAGTGCCGCAACGGTCCTGCAAAGCAGGTCGCCATCGAGATCCCTGCCGGATACGTCCGCCTGGCCGCTGGTAAGATCAACCTCCACGGTCCCAACTCCAGGGCATTCCAGTAGCGCGGTCTTCACGCTCGCAGCACATTGGCTGCACTTCATGCCCGTCACTTGCAGTTCAAGCATCTCACTGATCTGAGAAGCATCTTTCTTCGCTCTTCTGACAGGCCGATAGAACGCCCCCACCGC
>JABMQG010000086.1 GCA_013203365.1 Planctomycetota bacterium
CAATAACGGTAACAAACGCACTAAACAGACGTTAGCAGCGGCCAGGAAGAATTGCCGCACACACAGGGACCGGGGTGTGCCGGATTAATGGCTTGCCAGCTCGGTGCGGCGTGTTTCGATGATTGCCTTCTTATCGGCCGGCATGTCGGCTTCGGCGAGGAGGGCGTCGCAGCCTTCGATGAAGAATTGTCTGGCGAAGTCGGTTGTGTAGACGCGATCGGATGGCTGGCGTGTGCTTACGGTGCGGAGGAACCCCTCGAAATCGTCGAAGTAGCTGCCATATATGTGAAACGAGTCGGCGATGTGGATGTACTCGCCTGGCTGGACTCCGATTTGCTCGGCTATAAGGCGTTGCAGCTCGGTGAACGCGTACATGTTCATAAAGGCCGCCTTGTAGGCGTCGTTGGATCTCATGTGGCAGTTCATGTGCAGCCTGCCTTCGCCTGGGCCGGCGATGCGGAACCACAACCTTTGCAGACAGGCTGGGTCGGCGATGTTCATGTCGTTCCACACCTGCCAGGTGACGGCCTGCGCCCGGCGGGTGTGCCCGGCGGACTTGAGCTTTACGACGACGGCGGCGATCTGGTCGAACAGGCCGGCGGCCGGCACGCGGTACTCGAAGAGCCGCTGGTGGTAGGTGTACTCCCACTTGCCTGCACTCGGGTCTACCCAGTGGTCGTGCACGCCATGGAGCACCTCGCAGCGATACTTCTCGAGGTCGTCTAGGCCGCCAGGGAAGGCCCGGTGGATCCTGGGCTCAGCGAACGGGTCGGTCACGTGGATCAGGGCGCAGACGTCCTTGCTGGCCGGGTCGCCGGTATGATCGTATTCGGTGCGGAAGGTTTCGCCTTCGCCCCAGCAGGTGATGACGGCCTTTTCCCAGGCCATCGGCAACGACGGCTCGACGATGTGAATCGACTTCATGGAGGCCTCTTTGGAAAAAAAGCAAAAAAAGGAAAAAAAGGTCCGTGTTGCGTCCTGACGCCTGACCGCCAAGCCGCCGGTTGGACTATACTCGAAAGTTTTCGATCATGCCACACCGACTCGTTCTCCTTCGCCGGCAAGACGGCTGGGTTTGCCCCGCCAGGATTTGTACCTTATCCTCACTAATGGGGCGGCATGCAGCGACGGCTGGAATATGCGCGTGGCGAAGTGCCTGGGCGGTAATGAGTAACTTTGCGTGCCACCGGGGGGCAAGTGGATTTCACCTGGAGGGCGTAGGGCTGTATGCGCAAGCGGCTACTCGAGTTAGCGTTGGCTGGCTACCTGGCGATGCTGCTGTACTCCGCCTGGATGCCCCTGGATTTCCGCTATGAGCGGCGTGCCGTGTTGGCCGAGCTGCGTGCGGCGATGCGGATTTGCCCGAGTAACTGGTCGGCGTATGTGCATTCAAAGGACACCTGGCTGAACTTGCTGGTTTTTGCGGTGGCCGGGCTGATGTTGGCGGGGGCCCAGAGCGCTTATTGGCGCTGGCTGGCTATCGTCGGATGGGCGATTGTCGGGACGGCGGTCGTGAGCGCGACGATGGAGATTGGGCAACTGTTTGTGCCGGAAAGAATTGCATGTCTAGGCGATCTGGCTGCCAACGTGCTTGGCGGCGCAGGTGGGGCCTTGTTGGGATTGGGGCTTTTTTTTAGTTCGCCGATGCTGGCGTTTTGGCGAAGAATCGGCCGAGGGATCAAGGGCAGGCAGTGCTACCTGGCCGCCGGCGTTGTGGCGATGGTCTTGGTGGGTTGCACAGCGTGGCGGGTCAGGTGTGACTGGCCTGTGGTTTGGCGGCAATGGTCGGCGATTGTCTGGTCGCCTGCCGGGGCCTTTCAGGCCCAGCGTTGGCACACGTGGATCGTACGCGGGATGTTGCCCTATGCCGCCATCACGCTGCTTCTGTCGGTGGGCGGTGCAGGTGGGCGGGTATCGGGACGGCGGGCATTGTTGGCTGCCTGGGTAAGTGTTGCTGTTGCCGCGTTGATACAGGTTATGCACATATTGATTCCGGGTTCGCCGCCGAATGTGACGGCCATGTTGTTGGCCAGCGTGGCGGCGTTATTGGCGGCGCTGGTAGGCCCGAGACTTCACGGCCGATGGTTCCAGTTGCCCGTTGTGGTGTTGGCCGGCGTTGGTGCGGTAGTGGTTTTAGGGGTGGCTGTCGTCTGGCGGTGGGACGAAGCTGCCTTTATGGGGTCTTTACAGGCACGAGTTTGCATGGGGCTATTACGCGATGCTTCGACGGGGGGCGATCATGGCGGCCCTGGGCTTGCTGGTTGCGTTTTATTTGAGCCTGAGCAGGCCGTGGCGGCTGCGCTATCGCATGTTGGCCGCATGGGCAATTGGGGTGGTGTGTGCCGTGGGCCTGGAGTGTGCCAAGCGGCTTGCCTGCACCGAGCAGGTGAATTGGGCGGGGCTTGGTGAGCACGTCGTGGCTACCGGGGCCGGGGCTCTGCTTTTCGCCTTGGTTTGGGATGTTCTGGATCGTCGCGGCGGCGCGGCCGGCGATATGGCCGGCTGCTACGGCGGGCCGGAACGCCGAAGAAACGGGGACGGATTAAATTAGCGGACCTGCTCGATTTTAGACCGCATTTGCGGATAATTCAGATGGAAAACGGGGGTTCCGCCGAGTTTCTCGTCGCCGGTTGGCCGGTTGGTGGCAGTTGGTGGCAATTGATCATTGACAAGCGATAAGCGCCAATTCTAGACTTTGACAATGGATCGAGCTTACTTAAAAAGGCGCTATCTGGTCAGTTTTGAGGCACGTCGGCTGCCTCACATTTTCACCGACGTTCTGGTCATCGGCGGTGGTGCGGCCGGGCTTCGTGCGGCTATCGAGGCGGCGAAGTACGGCCAGGCGCTGATGATCGTTAAGAGCGCGATGACGGAGAGCAACTCTTCGCAGGCCCAGGGTGGCATTGCGGCGGTTCTGGACGAAAGGGACTCTCCCGCATTGCACGTGGCCGACACGCTGGCCGTCGGGGCCGATTTGTGCGACGAGCGGGTGGTTGAGAAGGTTGTGGGTGAGGCGGCGGATCACATATGCGAGCTGGTGGAATGGGGAGCTCTGTTCGACAGCAATGGCGAGCGGTTCGATTTGGCTCGTGAGGGTGGTCATAGCCAGCGTCGAATCGTGCACGCCCACGGCGACGCGACGGGCTGGGAGATCATTCGGGCACTTCTGGAGAAGGCCCGCCAAACGGACCGGCTGAAGATATTCGATCACTGTTTCGTCCTGGACTTACTGACCGATCCGGTCGAAGGCGGACCTGGTTCGGCGTGTGTGGGGGCGATATGCTGGCATCAGCGATACGGTCTTCAGATGATCTGGGCCCGTCAGACGATATTGGCCAGCGGCGGTGCGGGGGCGCTATGGAGAGAGACGACGAATCCTCCGCAGGCAACGGCAGACGGTCTGGCCATTGCTTTTCGCGCCGGCGTGACGTTGGCCGACATGGAGATGATGCAGTTTCATCCGACCGCCCTTTACATTGCCGGCGCGAGCCGAAGCTTGATTTCGGAGGCCGTTCGCGGTGAGGGCGGCAAGCTGGTGGACAAGTTCGGCCGACGGTTCATGGGCGACTATCACAGTGACTGCGAGCTGGCGCCCCGCGATGTGGTCGCTCGTGCGATTCTATCCCAGATGCTCAAGACCGCTGGCACGCACGTAAGCCTGGACGTCAGCCAAATCGGAGTGGAGCAGTTCGCCAAGCGATTTCCCCGGATCACCGAGCAGTGCTTGAAGTTCGGCATTGAACCCGGCTGGGACCTGATTCCGGTCCGTCCGGCGGCGCATTACATGATCGGCGGGGCCCACGTGGACATTGAGGGGCGGACCGGTCTGGAGAGGCTTTACTCGTGCGGCGAGAGCGCATGCACCGGGTTGCACGGTGCGAATCGGCTTGGCTCCAACAGCCTGATCGAGGCGCTGGTCTTTGGTCGGCAGTGCGGTCGCGGCGCCGGGGAATCGTTGAGCCTGGCCAACGACAAATTGGCGGCCAAGGACCTAAGCTTTGTCAACGAGCCGTCGCAGCGAACTGAGATGGACGTGCTCGACATTCGCAACAGTCTGCGTGCGCTCATGTGGCGAAACGTCGGGCCGACTCGGACGAGCGAACGATTGGCCGAGACGCTGGAGATCATTGATTTCTGGTGCCGATACGTTTTGGACAAGCAGTTCGACCAGCCGTGCGACTGGGAGGTGCAGAACATGCTTACCGCGGCCAGGCTCATAGCGGCGAGCGCCCTTAAGCGAACGGAGAGTCGTGGCGTGCACTTCCGAGAGGATTTTCCGGACACCGACCCGGCGTGGCGTCGGCATTTGTTTGTAAGCAGGCAGTCGCCGCCTTAATGGTGGTGTTTGGCGAAGGTTCATTCAAACTGCGGTTGCCGCCCCGGCCGTCAAGCCTAACTGCGAACCTCTAGACCGTATAAAACTGATTGAAAATGAGGAGCATAACCGTCAGAATTGGCGTATCAACTGTACGCATACGCCGGTGGAGCTTGTACGGCCCCGACGTTGTCGGTGTTCAGATATACCTTGGATGGAGATTTCGATGACACAAGCGACAGTAAACGGCGGAGCTGGTAAAGACGCGAATGTGCATAAGATGGTAATGATCGATGGAAACGAGGCGGCTGCCTACGCAGCCCACAAGACCAACGAGGTTTGCGCGATATACCCGATCACGCCGTCTTCAGCGATGGGCGAGTGGGCGGACGCATGGAGCGCCATGGGCCGAAAGAATATCTGGGGCACCGTACCGCTGGTTTGCGAAATGCAAAGCGAAGGCGGCGCCAGTGGCGCGGTTCACGGCGCGTTGCAGACCGGGGCGTTGTGTACTACGTTCACGGCCTCTCAGGGCCTGCTGCTGATGATACCGAACATGTTCAAGATTGCCGGGGAGCTGACGGCTACGGTGTTCCACGTCTCGGCCAGGTCTCTGGCGTGTCAGGCGTTGAGCATCTTCGGCGACCACAGCGACGTGATGGCCGTGCGGTCCACCGGATTCGCCATGCTCGCCAGTAACAGCGTACAGGAGATCGGCGACTTTGCCCTCATCGCCCAGGCCGCCACGCTTTCGGCCCGCGTGCCGTTCGTGCACTTTTTCGACGGGTTCCGTTCCAGCCATGAGGTGAACAAGATCGAGCAGCTCAGCGACGAGGTCATTCGCGCGATGATCGACGAAGAGCTGGTAATCGCCCACCGCTTGCGAGCGCTGTCGCCGGACAGGCCGGTTTTACGAGGCACCGCCCAGAATCCGGACGTGTACTTCCAGGGCCGCGAGACGGTCAACCCATATTACCTTCGGTGCCCACAGATCGTTCAGGATGCCATGGACAAATTCGCGGGTCTGACGGGTCGGCAGTACAAGCTGTTCGACTACGTTGGCGCAGCCGACGCCGAGCGCGTGATCGTGCTGATGGGCTCCGGTGCGGAGGCCGCCGACGAAGCGGTGGAATACCTTGTGGGCCGAGGCGAGAAGGTTGGTTTGCTGAAGGTTCGGCTGTATCGGCCGTTCAGCGTGAAGCACTTCGCCGATGCCCTGCCGGCGACGGTGAAGGCCATTGCGGTCCTCGACCGCACCAAGGAGCCGGGCGCGATCGGCGAACCATTGTATGAGGATGCGATTACAGCCTTGACCGAGGTGGGCAGGACCGTGAAGGTTTTCGGCGGCAGGTACGGGCTCTCAAGCAAAGAGTTCACGCCAGGGATGGTCAAGGGCGTTCTGGACAACCTCGCCGCCGGCGAGCCGAAGAACCACTTCACCGTCGGGATAAACGACGACGTGACGCACACGAGCATCGAATATCCCGCCGACCTGGTGACCGAGCCGAAAGGCACGGTGCGTTGCATGTTCTACGGTCTGGGCAGCGACGGGACGGTGGGCGCGAACCACAACTCCATCAAGATCATCGGGGAGGAAACGGACAATTACGCCCAGGGCTACTTCGTGTACGACTCAAAGAAGGCCGGGGCCGTCACTGTCAGCCACCTGCGCTTCGGGCCCAAGCCGATTCGGAGCACGTATCTGGTGAACGCGGCGGACTTCGTCGCATGTCACCAGGCGGTGTTCCTGGAGAAATTCGACATACTCTCGGCGGCTTCGCCGGGTGCGGTTTTTCTGCTGAACAGCCCGTACCCTACCGATGAGGTATGGGACAAGTTGCCTCGCCCCGTTCAGCAGCAGATTATCGACAAGAAGTTGAAGTTCCACGTCATCGACGGCTACAAGGTTGCCGAGCAGGCGGGCATGGGCCAGCGGGTAAACACGATCATGCAGACCTGCTTTTTTGCGATAAGCGGCATACTGCCGAAAGATGAGGCAATCGCCAAGATCAAAGAGACCATCAGGAAGACGTACGGCAAGAAGGGCGACCAGATCGTGCAGATGAACTTCGCGGCGGTGGACGCGGCGTTGGAGAACCTGCACGAGATTCCTGTTCCTGCCAAAGTTACGAGCAAGATCGAAATGCCGCCTGTCGTTTCGGATGAGGCTCCGGAGTTCGTCAAGTGCGTCACGGCCCAGATCATGATCGGCAAGGGGGACGGGTTGCCGGTTTCGGCGATGCCTGACGACGGTACCTGGCCGACGGCGACGACCCAGTGGGAGAAACGCAATATAGCCTTGTCTATCCCGGCGTGGGAGCCCGACGTCTGCATCCAGTGCGGCAAGTGCTCGATCGTGTGCCCTCACGCGGCGATTCGGATGAAGATATACGACGCCGGCTCACTCGACGGCGCCCCTAAGACGTTCAAGAGCGCCGATGCACGCGGTAAGGAGTTCGCAGGCAAGAAGTGCACCATCCAGGTCGCCCCTGAAGACTGCACGGGCTGCACCACCTGCGTACAGACCTGCCCGGCCAAGGACAAGGTGAATCCCGATCGCAAGGCCATCAACATGACCGAGCAGATACCTGTCAGGGCCGC
>JABMQG010000087.1 GCA_013203365.1 Planctomycetota bacterium
AGCCCGCAGCGGTCTTCGCCAATGCCCTGACGGTCGGCGGACGGCACAGCCTCCGCGTGCCGGCCGCCCTGGACGAGGAGATTGTGGACCTACTTTCCACACCTGCATTGGAGGCCATCGCCGGCGCACGACATTAATCGCTGACGCCATTTAGGCTGTGGCGGCTGGTTTTCCGGGCATCTGCGGTGACGGCATCATTGCATGTATGCCCTGCGGACAACCCCGCATCACCGTCGTCGATGACTACACCATCACCCACCATGACCGGGCCAGTGACGAAGACTTGTGAAGACGTGATATCTGCAGGAATGATTCAGCCGACGGTCGAATAGTCCGTGCCATGCCAGTTGAGGTGTGGGGCGGCTGGGGATAATCGTTCGACGTTGCCCCTTTCCCTTTATCAGGTGTTAGACGGTTGACTTTCTGCAAGAGCGGGCTAAGCTTCATGGCATAAATGGACCCGAGGGCAGCGAAGATGCGAATTCACTCGTTTATAAATTCGGCGACTCGGCTAATTGTGCCGTGACACAGTTTGGCAGGATGAGTGGGTCCGCTCGAAGAGTTTGAATCGTTTGAGGCCCCGCTCATTTAGAAGAGGGCCTTTTAGTTTTAGTTCAACATTTCCTCGATCGAAAGGCCTGTGAGTGAAGCGGCGGGCCTTTTTCGGGTATCCTACCATATAGACGCGGTCGGGACTATGCTTGGAAAAATCGGAACATTGTGGCAACTCATGCGCGGGCAGCGCCTGCGTTACGGTGCGGCTGTTGGGGCCATGGTACTGAGCACGTTTTTCATGTACCTGCACCCATTGGTCGCCAGGGGCGTAATCGACTACGTTATCGAGGGCAAGGAGCTTCAGGCGCCGACGTTCCTTCGCCAAGCGGTGGAAAAACTCGGCGGGCGGACCGTGCTGGGGCAGAACCTGTGGATCGCCGCGATCGCGGTGGTGTTGGTGACCGCGATAGCCGGCTATTTTGCGTACCTTAAGGGCCGATGGTCGGCCATGGCGTCCGAATCGCTTTGCATGCGGCTTCGGGATCGGCTCTACGAGCACCTTCAGCGACTGCCGTGCAGTTACTACGACAACACACAGACGGGCGATTTGGTCCAGCGGTGCACGTCCGACGTTTCGACCATCCAGATGTTCTTGTCCGTGCAAGTGGTGGAGATAGCCCGCGGGTTGATACTTATGGCCGGCGTGCTACCGATTCTGCTGCTGCTGAACGTGCGGATGACGTTGCTGTCGGTGGCGATCATTCCGGTGATTCTGGTCTTCGGCGCGGTGTTCTTCTCGCAGATCCGCTCGTCGTTCAAACGAATGGATGAGTCAGAGGGGAGGATGACATCGCGTTTGCAGGAGAACATCACGGGCGCCCGTGTGGTGCGGGCGTTCGCCAGAGGGCAATTCGAGTGCGAGAATTTCGCCCAGCGAAACGCCGAATACCGCGATCTGTGGTATCGGCTGATCAGGATCATAAGCTGGTACTGGCCTTGTTCGGACCTGATGTGCATGACACAGACAGGCCTGGTGCTGCTTGTTGGGGCCAATTTCGTGACCAGAGGCGAGCTTACCATTGGAACACTTTATGCTTTCATTGCTTACATCAACATGTTCCTTTGGCCGGTTCGACACATGGGCAGGATCCTGGCGGATTTGGGTAAGGCCCTGGTCTCGCTGGGCAGGGTGCAGGAGATCCTCTCGGCCGAAGCGGAGTCAGATACCACTGCCGCTGACCGAGGCGCAAGTGCGGCGCCTGTTCGCGGCGAGATAAGTTTCGAGCACGTCAGCTTCTCGCACAACGACGACGCCGAGGTGCTCAGGGACATGTCTTTCCATGTCAATGCCGGCCAGACACTTGCGATTCTCGGGCCGTCGGGGGCAGGCAAGAGCACGCTAATCGCCCTGCTGCTGAGGCTCTACGACCACCAGGCCGGGGCCATTCGCCTGGACAACGTGGAAATAAGGGACTTACCCAGAGAATACGTGCGGTCGCAGATCGGGGTAGTCATGCAGGAGCCGTTCCTGTACTCCAAGACCGTTGGCGAGAATATTAAGCTTGGCAGCGGCAACGCTCGTGATGAGGAGATGGTTGAAGTCGCCTCGGCAGTTTGCATACACGAGTCAGTCGGCGAATTCGAAAAGGGCTACGACACGCTCGTCGGTGAGCGGGGCGTTACGCTGTCGGGCGGGCAGAGACAGCGGGTGGCGCTGGCCAGGGCGATGCTGAAGAACCCGCCTATCCTCGTCCTTGACGACGCACTGAGCTC
>JABMQG010000088.1 GCA_013203365.1 Planctomycetota bacterium
AGCTTGTTGAAGCTGGCGGCGAAGTACTTGAAGAAGTTGCTTTCAAAGGGGTCGTCGCAATTGCAGTACACGACCTTGCCGCGGAAGGTGTCGGGGTCGAACTCCAGGTATGCCTCGACCTCCTTCTGGATGTCGACGTACTGGGTGTAGAACTCGTCCTGCTTTGCCGCCCTAGCGGCGCCCAGACCTTGATTCATCGGCTTGACGCGGGTGTCGACCAGGCTGGACGGCCTGCGGGCCGGGGCTGGTGGGCTGTCGGGGGTGGCGGTTTTTTTCTTGCCCATGCCCGGCAGTGTACCGCTGGCGGCCGGGATCTGCAAGTGCAGCCCTCGGCCAATGAACGCGGCACTCGGCCTGGAGTTTCCTTGGAGAAACCCGGCGTCCCAAGCGGTAGCTGGGGAGTAGAGAGACCGCGTGGCTGCCAGGCCGGACAATGACCGGGACACTTTCGCCCGACTTGCGGAAGTAAGAGGGTGAGGCAATCGCGAATCCTGCGAAGGATCGGCCTCTGCCGCAAGAAAGCATAGGTAGAGGGCCTTACGCTGATCTCTCAGCCTAACACTTCAGCTTTCCGCGAGGGTGCTGGACGTTCCAGCGAGGCTGTAGCCATTCGATTAGCTTCGCCTCGATGGGCTCAGGAGCAGCCGTCTCGTGGAACCAGACCTCGACCCTGCTCCCAGAGCGAGTGGCTTGCAGCGTGAGGTAATTCACCTTGCAGTTGGTGGACTGACCTCCCTCGAAGCAGTTCTTCGGTGAGATCAGACCATAACCAGTCGGCCCGAACCTTCGGGCCAGACTTACGCACTTGCCCACGTACACGACTTGCCCGTTCAATGCCAAGGAATACACACCCGAGGTCGGTGGCGCCCCTCTCATGACGAACCGGCAGAACGGCCCGTGACCGTTGACGTTGAGCTTCAAGCCCCGTGCATTCCGGTACCGAGCCTGAGGCATGAACTCAAGAATGGCTCCGTCATCTCCGCGTGCTGGATCGATGTAGGAAATGAACTTGAACGCGTGCCCAAGCAACTCAAGATCGATACGCTTTCCATCTCGCCCTTGCATAATCTTCCTGTGCCGCACATTCTACCCAACCTTTATCATCGCCGAACAAAAAAGGGGATAAGTATGCTCCGTAGAAACCCCCTCACGCCGCCGGCAATGACGGTTCGGGCGGCGTATATAGAATGAGGACGTTGTGGGCGATGCTACATTCATCGGCTCCGTTGGAGCCGAAGCATGCTGAGGCTCTTGTGGGTGTTGAGGTTTTTTTTCGGAGCAGGTCAGGAACGAACGGCACTGCCGTGCATAAGTAGTCAGTTCGGCGTAGGCAAAAGGAGCGAACCGCCCTCGTTCGGCGTAGGCAAAAGGAGCGAACCGCCCTCGTTCGGCGTAGGCAAAAGGAGCGAACCGCCCTCGTTCGGCGTATAATAAAATGCTGAACAACGACAAGGCGATGAACCGCTGGCGATGTACGAAAGTCATGTAAGGAACGATGGATTGCCTGAAACCCGAATGTCATATCCGATCGTCGCGGCGGTTATCCTGATGGCGATGGCATATCTGCCGGCGTGCTCTATCAGCAGTGCGGCTGTGAGGCGTGAGGTGGCTTTCTATGTTTCCGTTGCCGGCAACGACGCGTGGTCGGGTCGGCTGGCAAGGCCGGCGTCAAGCGGGAAGGATGGGCCGTTCGCCACACTTGAAGCGGCCCGCGACGCAGTCCGCAAGCTCCGCAAGACCGACTCACTGCCGGGCGGAGCCGTAGTGTATCTTTGTGGCGGAATGTTTTTGCGGGAGAAGGCCTTCCTGTTGACGGCAGAGGATGCCGGCACGGCGGGCGCGCCGATTATTTATCGCTCCTTGCCGGGCGAACAGGCCGTCCTGGTCGGTGGCCGGCAGGTGAAGGGTTGGCAGAAGGTAAAGGATCGAGCCGTCCTGGCTCGCCTGTCCAAGGCCAAGGCCGCTCGGGCCAATGTTTACCAGGTGAACCTGAAGGCGTTGGGAATCGTCGATTACGGTCAGCTGAAGTCCCGAGGTTTTTCCCGGCCGACGACCCCGTCGGCGTTGGAGTTGTTCTACAACGATCAGCCGATGACGTTGGCTCGATGGCCTAACAAGGGCTTCGTTCATATTGCTTCTATTCCCAATGGCCGCCCCGGCTACGAGCGCAATAACAGGCGGATCGGCAAGTTGGAAGACGGCTTTTGCTACTCGGGCGACCGACCCCGCAGCTGGAAGGACGTGTCCGACATCTGGGTGAACGGTTACTGGGTGCGGGATTGGGCCAACTC
>JABMQG010000089.1 GCA_013203365.1 Planctomycetota bacterium
ACCCGGGCCGATTTGACGGAGGAGACGATCCATGCCCTGGCGATGTCGATGGCCTTTGCAGCGGCAGTCACTGCCGCCGGCGATCGTGCCAAGATGTTGGCCGAGCAACTGGGGCAGTCCTCGCAGCAGTTGTACGCCGCTCAAAAGGCATTGGCTGAGGCCAGCACGCTCGTAGCCGTAGGCGAGATGGCAGCCGGCGCCGCACACGAAATAAACAACCCACTCGCCGTCATTGCCGGCCGGGCCCAGCTCATGGCCGATTCAGCTGCCGAACAGGATCGCCAGACCTGGCGAACCGTTGCCCAGCAGGCCCAGAAGATAAGCGGCATTATCACGGAGATGATGGAGTTCGCCAAGCCCCCAGCACCTGAGGCCGAGCCGGTGTCGGTGCGTGCCCTTATTGAAGGGGCCAAGAACGCCGTTCGCGACAACGGTGAAACGCGCGACCTTATCGTCGAAGCTCGCCTGGCGCCTGGAACTCCGAAGGTGTTCGTCGACCCCAAGCAAATGACGGCGGTTCTGGTGGAGCTGTTGACCAACGCCCGTGCCGCCTGCGTGAAGGATCCGCATGCCCTTATTGAAGCCGCTCCGGACGAGGCAACAGGGAAGGTGCTGTTGCGTGTTGTCGACAAGGGTGCCGGCATGGACGCCAAGATGCTTGAGAGCGCCTTTACGCCGTTTTTCTCGGCATGTCGGGCGGGGCGAAGGCGAGGCTTGGGACTGAGCAAGGCCCGCCGATGGGTGCAGCTGGCCGGCGGGAAAATCTGGATTGTCAGCAGGGTCGAAGAGGGGACAAGCGTATTCATCCAACTGCCCCCCGCATCTGGTTCTGCGGAGGCCAACGAGGCTGGAGTGGCCGGTAAATGATTTGTGCGAAGAACACTCAAGTACTAATTGTGGACGATGAACCCGACTTGTGCGAGCTGGTCGAGGACGCCCTGCGTGGCCAAGGATTTGGCGTGTCGTGTGCCGGCAGCGGAGCCGAGGCGTGTGCCCTGGCCGAGCGAACCCGACCGGACATGCTGATCGCCGACCTTCGTTTGCCCGATTGCAGCGGGCTGGACGTGATCGACCATTTGCGCGAACGGCTGGGCGAGATGCCCGCCATCGTCATCACCGGTTCCGGAGACATCCACAGCGCCGTGGAAGCGTGGCGCCGCGGGTGCATCGATTTCCTTACCAAGCCGCTGGACCTTCCTCGGCTGCGCCAGGCGATCGACCGGGAGCTTCGGCGGCGACGTCAGCTCACCCACCTCAGTGCCAGAAACCGAAAGCTTCATGTGTTGGCCCGCGAGCTCAACCGCCAGCGTCACGGCATGAAGCGCAGGCTCGATACTACCTGCACGGCACTGACGACGGCCTACAGGACGCTCAGCAGCCAATTCAACCGGCAGGAGGCGCTCCTACGAGTTCAGGGAAAGCTACTGGCCTGCCGAAGCGACGACGACGTATTTCGCGCGGTATTCTCCTGCTTCGCAGAACGCAGTGAGAGCCTGTTCGGCGTGGCCATGGTCTGCAATGAAGACGCCAACCTGCAAATGGTCGGCCGATTCGGAACCCCTCTGCCCGACAGTGCCAGTATCGGCCAGGCGATCGGCTTGAGCCTGCTGGATATCGTTTTGCAAAGCCCCTTGGTGATGCGTCTGTCGTTGGACACGCATGCGAGTTTATTCCCGCAGTGGCTGCATCAGCACCTGGAAGGCGTAGAGTTCCTGTGCCTGCCGTTATTGCCGAGCGAGGGCCAACTGATCGGCCTGTGCATCCTGTATCTCAAGAACGGCGAGTCATTCACCGACACCGAAGTGGCCCTGGGTGAACTCCTCGCACCGGTCATCGCCATGTCTATTCAGGCCAACGGCACCGAAGTTGAACGGTAAGGCAAGGCCGGAGGCGATAGGCCGCTTTCGTGTTGGATGCCGAAGCCGTGTAGTTGCCCTGAAGTGCCCCAGGCAATCGCTTGGCTGCTCAAGATCACTTTACGTTCTCGACCGGCCGATCGGTCTGGGGTAACATGGACGCATAATGATCGAACTTCGCTGTTCATGCGGACGCCGATTTAGCGTTGCCGACGAGGGGGCCGGCCTGACGAGCGACTGCCCTTACTGCGGGCAGGAGGTTGCCGTCCCGGCCGACAGCGACGAGCCGATTCCGTTCGATCGCAAGACCCCACCGCCGCCTCGCGAGTTGACGCTGGTTGCCAGGCCCGTCGTCGCTGCCCCGGCCGGGCCGGCCGATGGCTCGCCGACTGACGGAGAACTATCCAGCACATTGGCTACAGAGATTCGCTTGGCCGACATGGCCGACGCCATTACTGAACCCGAGGTCTCCTTCGGCTGGGACGTGATGCGGAGCTTCCGGGTGTTGTTTGCAGGCCGAAACCGGTTTATGCCTTTAACGCTGTCTGTTGTGGACGTAGGGGTACTGATCGCGATTGCATTGCTGATGATTCCCGTGCCACTGCCCTTTGCTGCCGGG
>JABMQG010000090.1 GCA_013203365.1 Planctomycetota bacterium
CGCACCAGGTTGTAGGCGATAACATGCAATGCGATTTCCTTGCGCACCATGTCGGGAGTACAGCATCGCAGGACATCCATACCGAGGGTGATTTTGATGTCACGGAAGAACAGCTCAACGCTCCAGCGGCGGAGATAGAGCTTGGCCAGTTCCTCGACGGGGTAGGCTGTTGGGTCGGTCAATGTGGTGACCAGAACAATCGACTCGGTCCGGAAGCCAGGAACATCGATTTGAATGTGGAGCATACGCAGGGTAAGCGACTGAGGAAGCGCTTTCCATTGGCTTTTGGTGAAACCCTTTGGGCGGCATGGCGGCTTGGTCCAGACGACAAGTCGATCCTTGGGGCCGAGGCGCTTGCCTTTACGGAAATCGGTGGGTCGCGCGTGATGTATCCGCATAACCGTGTCCACGCCTCTGGACAGGAGTTCGGCTATGGAGCCGAAGGAACAGAATCCACGGTCGGTGAGTGCCACATCGCCTTCGTTGAAGAGGCCATATTGCTTGCGAAACAGCAGGCTTTCGTGGATATGCTGGTTGCCTTCTTCCAGATCCAGGAGGGCACCACTGGAAAGGCAAAAGCAACCGACCAGTTTGGCGATGGGGAACCCACAGCCTTTCGTCTGATTGGAGTGCTGAGGCCACACCTTTTGGTTGTCGGGGGTGTCGGGCATGGAGACGCCGGTGCCATCGACGACTTTGACGTGTCGGCCCAGCCATAGCTGGTCGGAGCGGACTCCCCGTTGTAGTTCTGTGGCCGTGTGGGACTGAATGTCGCGCAGGCTTTGGAGCGGGAGGCGCGAACGCGCCTGACAGTAGGCGCCGGTGGACGTGCCGGGGATCGGCAGTCGTCGGGTGGCGTGCCATGCTTGGACCTTTCGGACGACCTCACGGCATGAACTGCCGGGGGACATGACCTGGGAAAGGAAAGCCCAGAAGGTGACCGACATAGGATAAGATCGTTGGCGGCTATTGGCGCCCCGTGTGGTAGGCTCAAGCAGTCTGGCTGGGGTCCAGGGCTCACAGACGCTGGCCAGTTGACAAAGGGAGGCCTCGCGCAAAGCTGCCATGCGGGTTTGGAGTTGCCGCTGTGCAGAGGGCCGCGAACGACCGAAGAGAACACGATGGAAACCGGCAAAGAATGGCGTTGAATTTATCATGCTGAAGTATATATACTTTATCTCATGAAGCAGCAAGGAAATAAAGTCGCCAAAAGTTCTTTTTCTGCTGCGCAAGTGAAGGGAATGCGTCAGCGGTATGAGTTGCTCCAGCAAGATCTGATCGGCCTACCGTGCATCTTGCAGGGCACCGTTGTAGAAACGGCGCCTAAGTCGTCGACAGCCAGAGCCACTTACACATGGACTCGCAAGGTGCGAGCCAAGACAGTTACCGTGTCACTGTCACCCGAGCAGGCCATTGCCTTTCGCTCAGCCATCGAGGCCAATCGCCGCGTCGAGGAGGCCCTCAAGGAGCTGCGAGAATGGAGCCAAGATGTCCTGCTAAACTCTCTGCCACGTGCCCGAAAACGGTCAACATCACAGACGAAAAAGCAAGCGCCAAAATCATCCTAAACCGGCCTTATCTAAGTGCCATTCCATACTGTCACAGCAGTGAGGCAATACGGATCGTTATAGTATTTCGTTTCATTGAACGCTTATCGTCAGGTCACGCGGATGTCGATATCCGCGCGATCAGAGAGAGGCACAGGCCCATCAACACGGAAGTGTGGAGGCAACATGCGAACATACGAAATCCGGAAATGTGGAAGATTCTGCGCAGCGGCGGCCGTTTTGCTGGCGGTCCTGATTTGGGCGCCGACCGCGCACGCCGTTACCGCGACGGGCGGCGACATTACCACCAACTACACGTACGAGAGCGTTTCTTACCGTGCCCACATTTTCACGAATGTTGTCACCACCGGCCTCGTGGTCACAGGGGATAGAGACGTGGAGGTGTTGATCGTGGCCGGCGGCGGCGGCGGCGGTAACGCCATAGCTGGCGGCGGCGGGGCGGGCGGATTGATCTATTCGTCATCGGTTGCCGTAGTGTCAGGCAGCAATTATACCGTGACCGTCGGTGCCGGCGGCGGCGGCG
>JABMQG010000091.1 GCA_013203365.1 Planctomycetota bacterium
AAAATCGCCTGATCCTTGACGCCCACGAACCTCGCGTTCGTTTCGCCAGCGGGGCCGAGACGAATGTCTGGCTGGAGGTTCAATTTGACGATACGAAGCCCACATTCACACGTCAACCGGGCAGCATTGAACGGTTGTGCAAGGCAGCGCATCTCTGTGAGCACCTGGAACATCTCGATTCATTCATCCGGTGTGTCAACATTCGCGACGACAACGTCTCGGCCGAGAACAAGGACGTGAATAAGTTCTCTGCCAGCCTGAACAACATCACGAAGCACGTTCAGGCAGGTCTGACCAGCCTGGAAGCCTTGGACGACATCATTAAGATCGGGGAGATCGTCGCTGGCGGCGCGAAGGCATTCGAGAAAAACCCGGTATTATCCTTCATCACGTGCGTGATTAAGAGTCCCTTCCAGATCGTGGACGATACGGCCGCCAAGCTCATTGCGATTTCCAGAAAGCGCGTGCCTGTTGTGATCTCCAGTTGCCCGATGGGCGGTGCGACGGGGCCGTTCGATGAGTTCGGCATGGTCGCCCAGATCAACGCCGAGTTGCTGGCTGGCGTGGCGTTGAACCAGCTCGTCTCGCCAGGCGCACCTGTCCTGTATGGAGCGGTTCCCGTCCGCACGCGACTTGACAACCTCAATGACATGTACGGCGCTCCGGAGTTCGTGCACTACAACGTGGACTGCGCCCAAATGGCCCGATTCTATGGCCTGCCGTGTTACTCCACCGCCGGGGTAGGCGACACGGATACGCCCGGCATCCAGGCCAATACCGAGAAGCTCCTGACGCTGCTGACCGTACCACGAAGCGGCGCGCAGTACATCCACTACGCGTTCGGCCTGCTGGACCGGACCAATGTGTTTTGCCCTGAGCAGGCCGTCATGGACGACGCACACATCGGCATTATCAAGAGGGTGCTTTCCGATACGAATGTCGATCCGCAACGACGGGATGAAGTAGTCGCAACGATACGGGAGGTCATGCAAACCGACCACAAGACATACGTTTATCATCTGCCTTTGCCAACACGCGATCCCGTGTATGTGAGATATCCACTCGAGGACAATGACGGTGACGCTTTGCTTGCCGCACATAAGAGGTATCATGAGATCCTCGAACGTCCCCGAAACCATCTATCCAGCGAAGTCCAGTGCGACATCGCTGCGTTGATTCCCGGCGTTCTACCTGATTGCCTGACATGCTGAAAGGAGTTGTTGCGTAACATGACTAAGGAAGCCGGACAAGAACAGATGCCCGCTTATACTGAGGCCGTCAAGAGTGGACTGTATGCCAAACAGTCAGGCTTGGTGGGCAAGTACGACAACGTCCGTCGGCACTGGGAAGACGAAGTCACTCGAATATCCTTTCGCCCCCACCTTCAGAAGCTGATTGACCGATGCCAAGCCTCAATGAAACGGCTGCGCATCATGGACCTGGGCTGCGGCAGCGCCGATGGGTATGAACTGTTGACCGGTGTTCGAGAGCGAGACGCCGATTTGCAGCAACTCGAGGTGGACATCCTGTCCGATCAGATTCTGGGCCTCTACAAGGGTATAGACCTGAATGAAGACCTGCTCAACCAGGCAAGGTCTATTTATAGTGACAACCCAAAGATGATCTTCAAGCAGGCGGACTTCACCAAGTCTCTGCCCATTGTCGGCGACGAGAGGCCCTACGACCTGTACTTCTTCTCATTCGGCACCTTCTCACATCACAACGAGGACGAGACGGCCGTGCGTCTACTGGCCGGGATCGCCGAGCGCGTTGAGAACTATGCGGTCGTCGTCTGCGACTGGTTGGGCCGGTACTCCTATGAGTGGCAGAGCCTATGGACTCGCGATCCGGACGAAGTGAAGAACATGGACTACGTCGTCTCCTACATCTACGGTCCCGAGGAGCGCGAAGAACGTCGTGATCAGCTTCAGCATCTGACGCTGCGACTGATGAGCCGTGGCGAGGCCGAGGGGATCATCGCTGAGGCCAACAAGAGGGCCGGCGTCGAAATCAGACCGCTGAAATGGTTCGACCGTAGCGTCTTCTCTGGTCGGCACATGGACACGGCCGAGTACAACCCCCACGCCCAGCCGCTCCGAAACGCCATCAATAGCCTGCACGAGCCCAATCTTCGGACGGAAATGGATTCACTGCTGGTCAACTACGTTCCCAAGGGGGGCTTTGATTTCCTTAACGACTATTTCGAGCATCTCCAGATGTGCTGGAACGTCTTAGTACGGCATGTCGCTCAGTTGATGGAGGCTTTCGATGAAGAAAACCGTACCTTCACCAAGGAGCCGCCAGATGTGCCGATATCATGCCCATCAGCGCTGCGGGACATGATGGAACGAATGGAGCAGATCGTGGAAGGCGTCGGTTGGCTGGGTTATGGCCTGCCGCGAGAAAACATAATTGAACCGCAACTCGGCTATGCCCTGCGGCACTTGACGTCCAACCTTCAGCAGGGACAAGGCTGCGGTCATGGGCTCGTTGGCATCTTCGAGATTGACAAGAGCGAATCCGGAGACTGAGCATTGATTGTTTTCGAACAGGTTTGCAAGACGTTTCCGGGGGGCACGGAGGCGGTACGCGAGTTGACACTCGAAGTTGCTGAAGGAGAAACGCTCGTTCTGCTGGGCACCAGTGGCAGCGGCAAGACCACGACGATGAAGATGGTCAACCGGCTGATCGAAACGACTTCGGGCCGAATCCTGATCGACGGTCGTGATGTCATGGAGCAGGATGTGATCGAACTGCGGCGGCGGATAGGGTACGCCATTCAGCACATTGGGCTGTTCTCCCACATGACCATCGGCGAGAACATAGCGGTGGTGCCAAAACTGCTGCAATGGCCCCGCCCGCAAATCGATGAACGGATCGACCAACTGCTTGAAATGATGGGCCTGGAGGGAAGTGAGTTTCGAGATCGTTTTCCATCCCAACTCAGCGGCGGACAAAGGCAGCGAGTGGGTGTTGCCCGCGCCCTGGCCGCCGACCCGCCCATCGTCCTGATGGAGGAGCGGTTCGGTGCTTTGGTCCCGATCACGAGGGAGCAGCTGCAAAATGAGTTCCTC
>JABMQG010000092.1 GCA_013203365.1 Planctomycetota bacterium
CCCTGCAGGGCGCGCTGAACGGAGCTACCTACAACCTGCTCAGCGATGCCAAACGCGGCGGGCCGAGGCTGTTCGTCCTGGACAACGTCGATCCCGCCGCGATCAAAGAGACTTTGGCTCTGCTTGGCCGACGGCTTCAATCCACGGTGTTCAACGTCATCAGCAAGAGCGGCGAGACGGCTGAGACCGCCAGCCAGTTCATGATCGTCCACGAGATGCTCCGCAAGCGGCTGGGCGACAAGTTCGCCGACCACATAATCGCCACCACCGACGCCCACGCGGGCACGCTTAACCGAATCGCACACCAGGAGGGCATGGACATGCTGGTGGTGCCCGACGATGTTGGCGGGCGTTTCAGCGTGCTGAGCCACGTGGGGCTCTTCTCGGCCGCCATGTGCGGCATTGACATAGATGCCCTGCTCGCCGGCGCCGCCGAGATGGCACAGGCGTGCGACAAGGCCGACTGGGTCTGCAACCCCGCGTGCATGCTGGCAGCCATCAAGTACCTCATGTTCGCCCGCAAGGGCAAACCTATCCACGTTATGATGCCCTATTCCAACCGCCTCTACGGCTTGGCCGACTGGTATAGACAGTTATGGGCCGAAAGCCTCGGCAAAGCCGTCAATCGCGCTGGCGAGGAGGTTTTGACCGGCCCAACGCCCGTCAAGGCGCTCGGGTCCACCGACCAGCACAGCCAGGTGCAGCTCTATCGCGAGGGGCCCAACGACAAGTTGGTCGTCTTCCTGGCCGCGGCCAAACACCCCGACGACATCCGTGTCCCGGACGTCTTCGGCGAGGTGCCCGGGTTGGCTTACCTGCGGAACACCAAGGTAAGCAAGCTGCTCAACTGCGAAAAGATCGCCACCGAGTACGCCCTGGCCCAATCCCAACGGCCGACGGTTACGATCAGATTCCCCGAAATCAGCCCGGCAAGCGTCGGGGCCTTCATCTACCTGTACGAGCACACCACCAGCCTCATGGGCGAACTGCTGAACATCAACGCCTACGATCAGCCGGCGGTGGAGCTCGGCAAGAAGGCCACCTTCGCACTGATGGGCCGGGAAGGATACGAAGACCTCGCCAGGGAAATCAGGCCTTTCACGAAGGTCAACGAGAAATACCTGGTCTGACTGAAACTGCCGTCATTTTGGCCGGGCGATATCGGCGGCCGCGGTCGCAAAGGTGGTTCTCACTCCGTAAGGCAGTAGACGGTCCCGCCGTCATCGGCGATCAGGATTCGGCCTTGTGCCAGTGCCGGACCGGCGATCAACGGCTTGCCGGCCGGGAACGACCACAACAGTCGGCCCGTATCGAGCGACAGCACGTACAGCCGTTCGTCGGCGCTGGTCACGTAGACCCGCCGGCCGACGATGACGGCTGGGCCGTCTATATCGCCACCAGTGCGGAAGTTCCAAACGCGCTTGCCGTCCGCGGCGGCGATGGCGTGAACCACCGCGTCGCGGGCGCCGACAACCACCACGCCATCGGCTTCGACCGGCGAGGCGATTACCATCGCCCCATCTTCGATCCGGTCGTACGTCCACAGCTTTTTTAGCGTCGTTAGGTCGTAGCCGCAGACCAGCCCACCGGCGGTGCCGACTATGATTCGATCGTCGAGCAGCAGCGGCGACCCGCCGGTCAGGGCGTCGATATCGACATTGAACAGCTCGGTGCCGTCGGTCAGGGCGATTCCGTACATCTTCGCGTCGCAGCCCGCGAAGACCGCCAGGGCCGATCCGATCGCCGCCGCCGCGTTGATCCGGTCGCCGGCAGAGTAAGTCCACAACTGTTGCCCGTCGGCGACCTTCAGGCAGAAAACCTTGCCTGCGTCGTTTGGGAAGATCACCCGCCCGCCGACCGCTCGGGCCGAGGCATGTATGGCTGAACCGCTATCGAACGACCACCGCAGATGACCGTCGTTGGCGCCGACGGCGTGAAAGACGCCGTCCAGATCGCCCAGCATCACCAGGCCGGCATCGACGGTCGGCGTAGCGGCGAAACCGCCCTCGGCTGAGTAAGTCCATTTGCCGGTGCCGGCGTTGAGGTCGATTGCGTGCAGCGTGCCGGCGGTGTCGGCAACGTACACGACGCCCTCAGCCGTCGCAGGCGTCGCCTCCACGGCGTCCGTCGCCTGATATCGCCACTGAACGGTCGGTGCGGAAGGTGCACTTGCCGGTGCCTTGGCGGCCCGAGGTGCCGGTCGTTTTTCACAGCCGACCGACAACATCAATAACGCAAGGCATACCAATGCCTTCTTTCGGCTGTCCGTTGGGGGCATATTGATCGCCCGCTCATTGAAAACAATCTGTGTGGCATACATTCAGGTCAGGGGTTCTTATTAGGCCTGAGGTCCAGGCACTTCATCTGCGCTTGACCGCGGATTATCAGACGGCCTTCGCTCAGCGCCAGCGGCGCCCAGAGTTCATTGCCTTCCAGCATCTGCACCCGGTGCAGTTGCTTGTAAGCGACGGGGTTGGCCTCGATGATCCGCAGTCCGCCCTTGGCGTCGATAATGTAGATCAATCCGTCGGCCAGGATGAGATTACCGCGGTTGAACGGGGATTGGGCCTCGCCCAGCGTGCCGGAGGTCCACTTCTCCTGGCCGGCGAGGTCCAGGCAGACGATTCCGACTTTGCTGTTTTCGTTGGTGAAGCTGTTGAAGTACAAGTGGCCTTCGTGGCAAACCGGGTTGCTGATCTGCGAGCCGAGTGCGTCTTTTCTGAACAGCTCGGTAACCACGAACTTTCCGTCTTCACGTCGCAGTTCGAGCATTACCGAGTCGGCCCGGTAGCCGCCGGTGATGAAAATTCGCCTCTCATCGATCGGCGTCGGGCCCGGAACAGGAATCGCGCACTGCCAGCCGGCGTATTCCCACAGTATTTTCCCGCTGGTGGCATCAACTCCCGCCACGCGGGTCTTGTCCCCGCTGCCGCTGATCACGACGATCTGCTCGACGCCGGCAAGGGTCATTAGCATGGGCGAGCAATGGTTCATCGCGCCCAACGGCGGGCTTTTCCAGACGATTTGGCCGGTGTCCTTTGCCAGGGCCACCACGCCGGCGGTCCGGCCGAGGGGGGCGACGATGACCATATCCTTGTACAGCAGCGGCGACTGGCTGGCGGCCCAATTCGGCCGTTTCCCGCCGAACTCGCGAAGCAGGTGCTTGCTCCAAAGGCTCTTGTGCGTGGCCGTGGAGACGCAGTGCATGTCGCCGAACGGGCCGATGGTGAAGACGTACTTGTCATCGGCAGCCGGTGTGCTCCGCGAGCCGGGGTGGTCGCGGTCGACTATGCCCGGGGCCGAATACGAGAACTGCCACAGTTCCCGGCCGTCGGCCAGATCGAAGCACCGCAGCACGTCGGCCTTGCCGGCCTGGCGATCCAAGACGTACACCTTGCCGGCCTGAACGCAGGGGCCGCCGAACCCGACGCCCAGATTGACCGTCCAGAGCGTAGGCGGTCCGTCCGGGCCGAAGGTGCGGGCCAGATGTGTCTCGCCGGATTCGCCGTTTCGATCGGGTCCCAGGAACTGGGGCCAATCGCCGGCAAAAGCACCTGCCGTCAACACGAACACCACGCTCATCAACAGGGCTTGAACTCGCATTATAGGCCTCCATCAGCAGCAGGTGATTATGAGAAACCGCTAGAATACGGGCGTATGAACCAAAAAGCAGTTGGACACTATTATACGCCGACCAGTACTCATTTTCTATAGTATCCGTCCCGAATCGACAATCGACAACTGCAAGTCATCTTATCTCGTGTGTGAGGAGCTTTTCTGGCCACCGCTAACGTGCGTCCCACCTGATTGTTACGGTCATTCAGAGAGTAGAAAGGAGAAGTTCACTCCCGCCTCAGGTCCGCCGGTCGGCATCGGCTGCCGG
>JABMQG010000093.1 GCA_013203365.1 Planctomycetota bacterium
AGTTGAAAAGGGTCGATACGAGGAAGCGTACCAGGTTATCCGAGAAGCGAATCCATTTCCGTCTATCTGTTCCCGCGTCTGCGACCGCAAATGTGAACGAAGGTGCAGGCTCGGGGTGAGCGGGGACGATCCGGTAGCGATCCGGGCCATGAAACGTTTTGTCACCGATCGCGTGGCCCCTTCAGCCTACAAGCCGCCCAAGGCCGTTAAACCCGGCAAGGACACAAAGCGGGTGGCCGTTATAGGCGCCGGTCCCGCCGGACTCGCCGCCGCCCATTACCTCTCGCGCCTGGGCCACAAGGTGACTGTTTTCGAAGCCAAAGCCGAGCCTGGTGGAATGCTGATTAGTTGCATCCCGCCATATCGCCTGCCACGAAGCATTGTGCGGGATGAAATCGAATCGCTCCTGGACGACAACATTACCATCAGGTGTGGAGCGGCGCTGGGTCGAGATATGACAATCGACGAACTGTTCGCCGAGGGGTTTGCTGCTGTCTTCCTGGCCACGGGAGCAGACAAGAGTTGGCGACTCGATCTCCCCGGGGAGGACCTCGCCGGTGTCTATTCGTCCATGGAGTTCCTGAAGGCATTCAATTTGAGAGGCGAGGAGCTAGCGAGCGGACACGTGGGGGTCATCGGCGGGGGCAACTCGGCCGTAGACGCCGCCCGAGTCGCCATTCGCCAGGAAAACGTCCAGTCCGTCACGTTGCTGTATCGCCGAACCGACCGTGAAATGCCCGCCTACGCCGAAGAGGTCGAGGCGGCCATCGAGGAGGGCATAAAGCTTGAAACCCTCGTCTCGCCTGTCAAGATCAGGTATATCGAGACGGCCAGGAAAGAGGGAATTCGTGTCGAGACGATGGTAGAGCCTGTCAAGATATACTCTCAGGCCGGACATATGGTTGGGATCGAGTGTATCCGGAACACACTCGGGGAGGTGGACGCAAGCGGCCGCCGCAGGCCGGTTCCGATCCCGGGTTCCGAATTCAGCATATCCCTCAATACGCTGATCGTCGCCATAGGCGAGCGCCCGGATAGTGACCTCCTGACCTCGATGGGCTTGGAGGTCCACAAGAGCGGCCGAGTGCCAGTGGATAAGAGAACCTGTCAGACGAATCGTGAAGGCGTATTTGCCGGCGGCGACTTGGTCACAGGCCCTAATACCGTCGCCGAGGCGATTGCCGCCGGGAAGAAAGCGGCGTTCGTGATCGATCGTCACCTTTGCGGTGAAAACCTAATTGAAAAGCCTGAGACCAAATTGCCCGGTATCTTCGTGGAGCCGGCCGAGCTTGGCGAGGAAGATCGCGACAGCACACCTAGCGCCGAACCGGTCACCCTGCCGGTCGAGGCGAGGAAGAAGAACTTTGCGGAAGTGGAAATGGTCCTGTCCGCCGACCAGGCGCACGCCGAAGCCCGCCGGTGCCTGAGATGTGATCTGACTTTCACTCAGCGTCGTGAAGACACATGCAACTGCGGAGCAGTTGAGGAAACAACGACATGATCACGTTGAACATTAACGGCCTGAGCGTCCCGGTCGAAGAAGGCACAACTGTGCTTGAAGCGGCGAGGTTTCTGGGATTCCCGATCCCGACGCTCTGCCATATGGACGGACTCTCCCCTTATGGCGCGTGCCGGCTGTGTGTGGTGGAAATCGGCGAGGGCCCGCAGGCCAGGTTGGTTTCGTCATGCACATACCCTGTCGAGGAAGGCCTCAAGGTCCGCACTGCCTCACAGCGAGTTCTGCGGGCCAGGCGGATGGTCCTGGAGCTCTTATTGGCCTCCTGCCCCCAGTCCAAGACAATCCAGGACCTTGCTTCGGCCCACAACATTCGCCAGCAGCGGTTCAGACAGGAGCACGAAGACTGCATCCTCTGCGGTCTCTGCGTACGGATGTGTGAAGAACAGATGATGGCCAAAGCCCTCGGATTTCGGGGACGAGGTGAAAACAGATCCATCGGCACCCCCTTCGATATTAAGTCGGATGTTTGCCGGCTTTGCGGAGGCTGTAGTTACGTCTGCCCCGCGTGTCAGTTAAGATGCACCTACACTGACACCGATAATGCGATCTGC
>JABMQG010000094.1 GCA_013203365.1 Planctomycetota bacterium
AATATCCACTGCGTCCATTTGTAGTAGCCCTGGTCGGTGGTGCTGAGCCGGCGGGACCAGTCGTAGCTGAAGCCGAACATCTTGATCTGTCGCTCTATATTGGCGATGTTGGCGGCGGTGGTCTGTCGTGGGTGGACGCCGTGCTCTATAGCGTACTGTTCGGCCGGCAGGCCGAAGGCGTCGTAGCCGATCGGGTGGAGCACGTTGTACCCGCGCATGCGCATGTACCGTGCCTCGATGTCGGTGGCGGTGTAGCCTTCCGGGTGGCCTACGTGCAGGCCGGCGCCGCTGGGATAGGGGTACATGTCCAGCACGTAATATTTGGGCTTATCCTGGAAGGACGTCTCGCCCGGGTTGGCTACGGCGAAGGTCTGGTGCTGCTGCCAGTATTGTTGCCACTTCGCTTCGATATTTGAAAAGTCGTATCCGCCCATGCGTATTCCTCTTTTCAAGCGTCTTCAAGTCGGCCCGGTCACAAAAAAACCCGCCATCCACAAGTGGATCGCGGGGTAACCTTGGCCGCAGTAGATTGGTTCCGCGATCCGTCAGCGCAGTAACAGCCCTGGTAGTTCCAGCGTAGCCAAGCTGTCGCGATGACGGACCATAGTTGCCTCTTTGTTCAATATATATCGGCCAATCGCTCGCCAGGCAAGGACAAATTCACGATAAAACCCGGAAAAACGCGCGTATCCAATTCGGCGTGGTCAGATTCGTTTCAACCTATCTATCAGTTGCCGAGCCGAGATACCAGCGACTGCGAATTCCTTGTGCGGGCTGGTGTCCCCGCTGGTGAGCGAAACATCCCGCACCGGCACGCCAAGGGCCTTGGCCAAGATGGCGGCGACGGCCTTATTGGCCTTGCCTTTTTCGGGCGGGGCCGAGACGGCGATCTTCAGTTCCTCGCCCAGGACGCCGACGATTCGGTCCCGCGAGCTGCCCGGGACAGCCTTGACAGGCAGGACCGTCTTGCCGGCAACCTCAACAATTGCGAGTTTATCCAGATCTTCCATGCGATTATCATATACCGACGGATGACGTTATGACACACGTCTATTATGCGCCCCTGACATGCTGAATTCGTGCTTTTGTAGCAGTCAGAAGGTCTCGTGCAGTTTTTGCATTACGTCTGCGTACTGGTCCTTTCGGAAGCAGAACTTCAACTGGCGGAATTTTTCTCGCAGCGTTCCGACCGCGTCGAGTGCATTGGCGTCGTTGGCGATGACGTCGTGCATGAGCTGGGCGAGCGTTTCGAAGTCCTTGGCCGCCATTCCCCAGCGTGTCATTTCGGAAACTCCTAGCCTAAGTGCCCCCGAGGATGTGAAGCCTTCTTCGTCGGGAGAGGCCTGATAGTTGCAGATTATATTATTGCGCTCGAGCCGACGGGCTATTTCTGGTCCTTGGCCGTAGCCGACCCTGACGACCACCTGGTGTGTTTCGGTGAACGATATTTCCGGATCGCCGGCCACATCCAGGCCTGTCCGTTTGAGTGCCGAGGCAAAGGCCTTGGCATTTGCGATGACTTTGGGCTGGTATTCGTCCTTGAAGTGGTTCATTTCGTAGGCAGCCATCAACAGGCCGAGCATGGTTCCGAGATGATGGTTCGACAGCGCCCCCGGGAATGTACGTCTTTTGACAGTTTCCCAAAGCTCGTATTTCTGGTGGCCTTGATCGAATCGGCCGGCAATGACACCGCGTTGGGTGCCGAAGAAAGTCTTATGCGTCGAGCCGGTGACGAAATCGGCCCCTTCGGCGAAGGGCTGTTGGAAATGCGGCCCGACGAGGCCGAGGACGTGGGCCATGTCGTACATCAAGACAGCATCGAGGCCTATGGCGTCAATGCCCCGGCGGATCTCGGATACGGGTTCGCGGTGCAGGATGACGCTCTTGCCAAGGATCAGCAGTTCCGGCCGCACCTGCTCGATAAGTGCCAGTGCAGCGGGCACGTCGATCTTATACGGGTTGTCTTGCAGGACGGGGAAGTTAACGATGGCCGGTCGTTCGGTCCGCTGGTCCCATGCGACGTAGTCGTGCAGGGACCCCATCGCCTGTGCGCTGAGGTGCCCGCCTTGGCTGAGGTCGTGGTTCATTACCGGCCCGATTCGCCTGGGGGCGTCCTTGCGGTCGGCGCGGTTCATGTAGTCCATCAGCGCGCTGAAGACGGTGGCGTTGGCCATCTGTCCGCTTATGAGGCGCGTCTCGACCTGAGGGCAGCCCAGGAACTC
>JABMQG010000095.1 GCA_013203365.1 Planctomycetota bacterium
ACGCCTGGCGGTCGGGCGAAAGGACACACGCTTCTGGCCGGTGGCACAATTCCTGCTCGATATATTGGAGGACCGCGCCGGCAAACTCAGCGAAGCGGCCGGGCGCCTGGGCATCGGCAGCTCCAATCTGGTCTCCCAGCTCAAGAAAGACCGCCACCTCTTCGCCGCCGCCTGCCAGATCAGAAAACGCCACGAACTCGCCCCGTTGAAATAACGAATCCAACTGCCTGCGAAGCGATATTCCTTCTACTGCGGGCCAATTCGGCATGGACTCTTTGATACTGCCCTACCGGGTGTCCACCCTATTGACGGCCCCGGAGCAACGAGTTAAGGTCGCCATGCATGTTTTATTGACATTCGCATTGAAAAAGTAACTTTGCCGGTACGATTCAGCCCGAAATTGCGGGGCAATGAGAAGATCAATAACTTTTTATGATTAAGACCAAGCCTGACATATCGATTATCGGCGCCGGCGTCGTCGGCACTGCCCTGGGCGTGCTGGCTGTGCGGGCGGGATATCGCGTATCTGCCGTAGCCAGCCGAAGCAAAGAATCCGCGCGGAACGCCGTCAGAATCATCGGCTCCGGTATCGCTTGCTCGGTCCACGAGGCCGCGGCCCGCGCACAATTGCTGCTGCTGACGGTGCCCGATGACGCATTAGGCCCCCTGGCCGAAGAATTGGCCTGTGCCCACGCCGTCCATCAAGCCACCATCGTTGCCCACTGCTCCGGCGCACTGGGCTCTGACGTGCTGGCGGCACTGGCCGACAGGTGCGGGGCAGGGCTGGCCAGCATACACCCCCTTCAGACCTTCCCCTCCGTCCTAGTGGCGGTGGATAACCTGGCGGGATGTTACTTCTTCTGCGAGGGCCACACGCAGGCCGTCTCCACCGTGATGCAGTTGGCAGGCGACATCGGCGGCATACCGGTCGAAATCGAACCCGATCGCAAGACCCTCTACCACGCCGCTGCCTGCATTGCCTGCAACTACCTTGCTACGCTCCAGGAGGCCGCCATAGCCGCTGCCGTGCTGGCCGGAATCGGAGCCGAGCCCGCACGCCAGGCCCTGGCGCCGCTCGTCGCGGCCACTGCCAACAACGTAATGCAGCTCGGGCCCGCACTCGCATTGACAGGGCCTATCGCCCGCGGCGACAAACAAACCATCGCCAACCACCTCGCCGCCCTCGACGCAACCGACAGCGAACTGGCCGAACTGTACCGCCAACTCGGCAGACGGACCGTCGCCCTGGCTCAAAATGCGGGCAAGATCGCACCCGAAACAGCCAGGCAATTACTGAAAACCCTCGCCTGAGGCCAACATTGATGAGATCGACCTGTGGAAGAATCTCTTCGCACCAGCAAAAACAATATGCATGACACGTCGATTGGTCATTAGAGCACTTTAAGTTTGTCTGGCGAGGCGGCGCCGTCACTTCGTTCAGGCGTTTGCCGGTGCAGCCTGGAGCAACTGCTTGTGGATGATAAGGCGATTTTTCCCGGCATCTTTGGCGGCGTACATGGCCCGGTCGGCCATGGCAAGCAGCACCTCGGCGGAAGTGGGGCGGTCTTCATTGAGGTTGGCCAAGCCCATGCTCGTGGTGAGCGTCTGTCCGATCCGCAGGTACCGGCTGCTGGCGATGGCCAGTTCGTGACGGATACGCTCGGCGACGCTGAGGGCCAGTTTTGTTGAGGTGTGCGGCAGCAGCAGGACGAATTCGTCGCCGCCGAAGCGGGCTGCCAAGTCACTGGCGCGAAGTGTGGCCTTGATGAGCTCGGCCGTAGTGATGAGGATCTTATCGCCCATCTGGTGGCCAAGCGTGTCGTTGAATGTCTTGTAGTTGTCCAGGTCGATCATGACGCAGGTCAGGTCGAAGTGGTATCTTTGTGCCTCGCTGAAGTTGCTTTCCAGCAGGTCGGCGAAATGCCGACGGTTGGTCAAGCCGGTCAGATAGTCGGTGGCGGCCATACGCTCCATCTCGGCCAGGGACTCTTGAAGCTGAATGTTCTTGACCTTCACCTCTTCGATTCTGGCCGCCAGTTCGGCGTGCAGGCGGGTGTTTTCCTGACGAATGCGATGCTGGCGAATGTTCTTCTCCACCAGTAGGGGAATGGCAAACAAGTAGTCGCCCATCTTGGTGATGTAGTCCTGCGCCCCGTGGCGGATGGCCTCCGCGGCCGTCGTGACGACGTTCTCGCCCGTGACGAAGATGACGGGCAAATCGGCCCGTCGGGTAATCTCATCCAGCACATCCAGTCCGCTGGCGTCGGGGAGATTGTAATCCAGCAAAATGACGTCAAAGTCGGCTGGATTCAGCGCACGGACCTCCGCGGCTGAACCAACCTGGCGGATGCGCCGGTCGGCCGGCTGATCAAAGTACATCTCAAGAGATTCGGCGATGAGCTCCCGCTGGTCCTGGTCGTCCTCGACGATCAAAACGCGAGGGCAGGGCTCAGCTGATGACTTGGCTGTACCTGGAGATTCTCGAGTCATTTCTTCACAGTCCATTGGCCGGCGGGTTCCTCGTATAACAACTCAGCCGCGGCCCCAGGCACAATCGGGCGTTGAGGAGCGCGGGTTGTGGCTTGAGGTAAAGCGACGTGGAATGTTGCACCTTCACCCGCCATGCTGTCGAGCCATATTCGGCCCTGGTAGGCGGTGACGATTGTGCGGACGGTCGTCAGACCAACGCCTTTGCCGGGTATCGACCCATGATCGCTGCCACGTCGAAAGACGGTGAATATTTGCTCCTGGTCTTCCTGGCGAATACCCGGGCCGGTATCTGCCACGTGGAATACGTGCTCGCCGTCGCGCGGATCGTAGGTGACCTCGATTCGGTTTTCGTGCCCGGGCCCCATGTATTTGATGGCATTGTCGATAAGGTTCATGAACACCTGTCGCAGCCGGGTTTTCTCGGCGTGCAGTATCGGCATGTTCGATCCAATACGCAGGTGGATGTTCTTTTGGCGAAGTTCGAATTCGAAGTTGTCTCGAACTTGCTCCAGCAACCGGCTCATGTCCACCAACTCGCGTTTCTGGCGCCTGCTGCGGATGAGAGAAAGCTCCAGCAACTCGTTGATCAGTTCCGTTTCCGTCGCCACGTTGGCCTGGATCCGAGCCAATCGGACCAGTACCTTGCTCGGCAGGTCATCCCGCCACTTCGCCAGAAGCATGGCTGTCATGCCCGCAATGTTGCGCAGCGGTGCATTGAGATCGTGGCTGACTGAGCGAAGAAATTCCTCCCGTTCGGCCATCTCCTCTCGCAGTCGAGCGTTGACCCGGTGGAGTTGGTCCGTTCGCCTGCGAACCTGCATCTCCAACCGCTCATTGGCCAAGAGCAGTTGGCTATGTTGGGTCTCGATTCTTTCCGCCATTACGTTGAAACTCTGGGCCAGTGCCCCGATTTCGTCCTTCCCACCCGCCTTGGCACGAGTGGACAGGTTGCCATTGGCCAGTGCGGCCGTAGTCCGCACGAGCTTTCGAATCGGAAGCAACAGCACGTGGCGGAGCAGGACATGGCTGAGCACGATCGCACAAGCGCCCACCCCGCAGGCCAGCAGGAGCACCGTCGTATGAGCACGCCGAAGGCGGTCGGCTACTGCCTGGGTGTCAAGCAGCAGCCTAACAGCGCCGACCACCCGCTTGTCCTGCCCTTCGCCGACGACGACAGGTCTGGCAACTAGCAGGCGGTCCCGGCCGACAGGACAAATGCTAGCCAGTTCCATCGGCTGATCGGCGCCTAGGTAGTTGTCACATTGGGACTGGTCACGCCAGCGGCGAACCAGTTCATTGCGGCGGTCGTCCACGATTGAAATCCAGAGGATCTTCTCATGGTGCAGAAACTCACTCACCACTTGCCC
>JABMQG010000096.1 GCA_013203365.1 Planctomycetota bacterium
GCCTTCCTGGAAGCCTACAACAATTGGAGCAGCGACGCGACGGTAAAGATGATCGGTCAGCCGGAATCGAAGGCCGAGTCCGAGGCCGAACGGAAACTCCAGCTTCTCATGCAGTCCCCGGAGTACGAGAAGGCCCGCCTCGCCGTCCTTGCCTTTGTTCGTCGGCGGGTGCTGAGGGATACCTACCACATGAAGCCCGGCTGGATGCTGGAGCTGGTGGACAAGTACGGCCCGCTGGATTGGCGGCTGGCAACGCCGCATGCGTTGTACTGGAGCACCTACGGCTCGAACCACTGCTTGGGCATCGACCTGAAGGCTATTAATTCGCTCAACACCGACCGCAACATCCTTAACAGCCTCAAGGACCTGACCGCTTACGGGCGGATCGCGCTGACGTACAACGCCTTCGATCCGTCGTGTCCAAGCATCCAGATTCTACCCGATTGGCGATTCGTTGAAGCCTGCCACACCGAACACGTGGCCATGAACGAATTCATCACGGGCCGAACCGATGGAAAGACGTATGAGCTTTTTGTTGACGGCCACCTCAACTATCTCAGCGAGGCCATCCAAGGGCTGTACTTTGCGGGGCAGACTGACCGGGCGGAGCAGCTAATGCGTTACGTCTGGGACGTATACAAGCCCAAGGACCGCAAGTGGCGGTTGGACGTGGAGCAGTTTGTGGTCTTCAACGTCAACCAGGAAGGCGTGCCTCGCCGCCAGACCATTCAGATGTTTATTCCCGGATTGCTTCAACAGGCCTATGTGGCCGCCGTCATGGGCTACCAAGAGGAATCGGAGATCATGTTGGCTCGTGCGGGGCGGTTTTGGCAGCGGTATCGCCAGACCAACACCGTGGAGCGGAACACGCTGCCGCCGTTTTCCACTTTGCAGGCTTACATCGCCGCCGAGTTGCTTCAGCGTCTGCCCACAACCAGCGCTGCGGTGCTTTGGGACGACCTGCCAGTTAACGTTCAATTGATTTGCTACGACATTGTAGTCCCCGGCCTGCGTAAGCGATGCGAAATAGACAAGGTCGACTTCGACAAGTCATTTCCCGCTCCGCCGGGCTTGGAGGAATTCCGCGTCAAACAGGCCGAGATGATGAAGCAGGCCAAGGCCGGCCAAGAGGTGGCTGAACCGGCCGAGTAGCGGACCCCAACTGTCTGAAGTATAGATGCCAGGACCGTGCATTTCGCCATAACCTAGAGCAAGGCCTGACGTAGAAAGGTGCTCTGGTTTGGCCGCAACGCGATGTCGCCATACAAGCTTAGTACTACAGTCGCGCTTCATGGTGCGCGGGCTTGGTAGCGGCATTGGCGGGCGGTGGCTTGGTGGCGGCGGCGCCAGGTGGACCAGTCCAGAAACCGGGGCAGTTCGTCTGGCGAGGTGGTGAGGACGGCGAGGAACAGGCGGCGAACTTCCGGGACGCTCAGCGCGATCTGGCCGTCGCCCTTTTTTGTGTCGCGGCGTCCTTCTCGGCGACGGCCGCTTCGGCGCGGGTGGCGGCGAGGAAGGACATCGCAAGCATCGAGAGGGTGATGTGGCGATACCAGCCATGCCACGAGCGAACCTCGTACTCATCCAGTCCGGTCTCCTGCTTGGCCGTCTCGAAGCAGCACTCGACGGCCCAGCGCCGGCCGGCGGCGTTGGCCAGATCTGCTTCGGTAACGTCGGCGGGTGCGAGGCAGAAGTAGTACGCGATCTCCTCTGGTTTCTCGATACTCCGCCGCGCCAACAGCCAATGGATCAGGCCGTCGTCGGTTGGCGGGCCGAACCGTTGAGCCGTCCAGTCGTAAAGTCGCGGCCCCTTCGCACCGTCACCGACACTGTGACGGAACCACGCACTGGCAGGCATCTCAGCGACGATCTGATCGACGCGTTGTCGGCCGGTAGATTCCGTCCAAAGCCGCAGGTCGCACCGGACGCAAACCACATATGGCTGCTTCTTCGATTCGAGAAAACGCCTGAATTTACTGTCTGATCCGTAGGCCTCGTCGGCTAGCACCCACTGCGGCCGAAGGCCCGCCGACCACGCCCGCAGTATCATTCGTCTGGCCAATTGCGGCTTCGTGGCGAACGCGACGTCCGGCGGAATTGACGCCTCCTTGCGACGCTCGGCGTCGTCACACCATGTGTTCGGCAAGTAGAGTTCGCGGTCGATCAGCGTCCGACCACGGGAACTGGCGAGCGCCAAAAACACACCGATCTGACAGTTCTCGATTCGGCCGGCCGTCCCGGAATACTGCCGCTGCACGCCAGCCGATTTGACGCCCTTTTTCAGAAACCCCGTCTCGTCTACAACCAGCACGCCGGGTTCGTCATCGGCCAGCAGATGCTCGCGAGCATAACCGACCAGCAAGTCGCGGACGTCGTCGGCGCTCCAGACCGCCCGGTCCAAGAGCCGCTGCAACCCGTGCGGCGTCTGGTCGCCGAGATACTCGGCCAACTGCCACATGTTCTTACGATCCACACGACCCAGCAACCCGTGGAGATACCACTCTGCTCGCCGGCGAAGGTCCTTCCGGCCAAAACACGTTGCCACCTGCCGACACAACTGACCGAACTTCTCCGTCCACCCCGACACAACCGCCGCATCCATGCTCATCGCCGATTCTCCCAGCCGGAACGCCTTGTCCCGATAGGATTATCATCGGCTAAATAGGAAGCGCGACTGTAGTATTAGACCGGTTTTTATAAAGACTGTCGCATACTGGTTGAGTTAGCCGATGTTGATTTCATGAAAATCGCATCTGCTGATACACGACGACGGGCCTTGGCGGCGTACGAGCAAGGCGGGAAGACACAGTCGGAGATTGCCGCTCTCTTCGGCGTTA
>JABMQG010000005.1 GCA_013203365.1 Planctomycetota bacterium
CAAACAACCCGCCGTTCGCGTCGAAGCAGGAGGTATAGAGGATTGCGTCTTCGGTCTGAAGGAACGCGGAGAGCTTGGCCTCCAACTCCTTGTGGAGGGTCTGGGTGCCACAGATGAAGCGTACAGAGGAAAGGCCCAGGCCGAAGGAGTCCAGGCCGCGCCGGGCGGCATCCTTCAGCACCTCGTTGTTGGAGAGGCCCAGGTAGTTGTTGGCGCAGAAGTTCAGGACCTCTTTGCCGCCCACGAGGATCTTTGCCGACTGCGGCGACTCGATTACCCGCTCGCCCTTGTACAGGCCGGCCTCGCGTATGGCGTCGATCTCGTCCCGAAAGAGTTCCAGCGCATTCATACCGACTCCCAGTCCAGCACGACCTTGGCGGCCTTCCCTGCACGGATGGCCTCGAATCCCTTCTCGAACTCAACGTACGGCAGGCGGTGCGTGACGACCGCGGAAACGTCCATGCCCGTTTCTATCATCATCGTCATCTTGTACCATGTCTCGTACATTTCGCGGCCGTAGATGCCCTTGATTGTCAGACCGCCGAAGACAATGCTGTTCCAGTCCACGCCCGTGTCGGCGGGCTGGATCCCCAGCGCGGCGATCTTCCCCCCGTGCGCCATGTTGGCGATCATGTCTCTGAAGGCCAGGGGGTTCCCCGACATCTCCAGGCCGATGTCGAACCCTTCGTGCATGCCCAGTTGCTTCTGGGCTGCGGCGATGTTGTCCTGGGCCACGTTCAGGGCCAGTGTCGCCCCCATCTTGCGGGCGATATCCAGCCGGAAATCGTTAACGTCGGTGATGACCACAAAGCGGGCCCCCGCGTGACGCGCAACGGCTACGGCCATGATCCCGATCGGACCGGCCCCGGTGATAAGCACGTCTTCACCCAGCACGTCGAACGAGAGAGCCGTATGGACGGCGTTGCCCAACGGGTCGAAGTAGGCATACGTCTCCTCCGACACCCGGGGACTGCAGACCCACACGTTCGTAACGGGTATGGAGAGGTACTCCGCGAATGCCCCGTCGCGGTTCACGCCCAGGCCCTTGGTCTCGGGACAGAGGTTGCGCCTGCCCGCCAGGCAGTTCCGGCATCGGCCGCAGACGATGTGGCCCTCGCCGCTGACGTGATCGCCCGGCTTGATGTCCTTGACGTTGGATCCGACCTCCACGACCTCACCCACGAACTCGTGCCCGATGACCATGGGCGTCTCGATGGTCTTCTGCGACCATTCGTCCCAGTTGTAGATGTGGACGTCCGTGCCGCAGATCCCGGTCTTGTGGATTTTGACGAGTACCTCGTCGATGCCGTATCCGGGCACCGGCACCTCGTCCAGCCACAGCCCTTCGCGAGGTGCCTTCTTTACCAGCGCCTTCATCTTTTCCATTTCAGATCGCTCCCTCCATGGAACCATCGAGCCAGTTCACGTGCCGCCCGGCGACAGGATGCAGACGCCCGCGCGGGCCATGAACATCGGCGCAGAATGTACACCCCGGCTGCTCACGACACAAGGTCTCCTCGACGCGAATGCCATTGACGCACCCGCCTGCCTGTCCTAGACATGCACGTGTCATATGGCACACGACCGGCGCAGCAAGCTCACATCAGGATCTGGAATGGCCAATCGACCGAACATTCTGTTGATCCTGACAGATCAACAGAACTCGAGCATGATGAGCTGCACCGGCAATCGCTTCGTGCGCACGCCGGCCATGGACCGTCTGGCCGAGGGTGGCACGCGCTTCGACCGCGCCTACTGCACCAATCCCGTCTGCGCACCCTCACGCTTCAGCCTGATGACCGGGCACATGCCCAGCACGATCGGGATGCTCAGTAACCGGCGGGACAACACAAGTGCTGTCCCCGACGCCATCCAACACAACGCACTCGGTCTGCTGCTTCGACGCGCGGGTTACGATACAGCCTATGCCGGCAAAGTCCACGTTCCCGACATGACGATCGATGAGCTGGGGTTCGAGCACATCTGCGACGATGAACGGGATGAACTCCCTAAGGCCTGCGCCGACTTCCTGCAGCGAGAGCACACCCGGCCCTTCGCGCTTGTCGCATCGTTCGTGAACCCGCACGACATCTGCTACATGGCCATTCGCGATTCCCGGCAGGTCGCGGACGAACGGCGAACGGTCGAGCGCGGACGCGTTGCGTGCGACACGCTGGATGCGGCGCTGGCTCGCCCGCCGGGCGTGGACGATGCGACCTTCTTTGAACGCGCCTGCCCTCCCCTGCCCCCCAACTTCGAACCGCAGGCCGACGAACCGGAGGCGGTACGGATTCTGCTCTCGAGCCGCCCTTTCCGAACGCATGCACGGCAAGAGTGGACGGAAGCCCGTTGGCGCGAACACCGCTGGGCCTATGCGCGCCTGACCGAACGGGTCGATTCGCAGATCGTCAAGCTGCTGGCGGCCCTCGACGCCGGCGGGCAGACGGACAACACCGTAGTGATCCTCACCAGTGACCACGGCGACATGGACGCCTCGCACCGCATGGAGCACAAGTCGGTTCTCTACGACGAAGCCTGCCGGATTCCCCTCATCATCCACACGCCCGGCACGCAGGGGCGGGGACGCGTCGACCGCGATCACCTGGTGTCGAACGGGCTCGACATCCTGCCAACCCTCTGCGACTACGCAGGCGTGACGCCGCCCGAGGGACTGCTTGGCCGCTCACTGCGCCCTCTGGTCGAGACCGCCGAGCGGCCGCCGTGGCGCGGTGAGTTGCCTCTGGAATGCGTCACCGGGCGGGGGATCGTCACACAGCGGTTTAAGTACGCACTGCACTACCTCGGGTCGAACCGCGAGCAGCTCACCGACCTCGCCCACGACCCCCATGAGATGGTCAACGCCCTCGCCGATCCGCGCTATGCGCATGACGTTGATGAGTTGCGGGCGCGGTTTGCGGAAATTCACGAAGAAGCGCTGCCAACCGAAGCGGATGTCCTCAGCGCAATGAGCTTTGCCTGAATGCTATTCGAAGCGGGACGGATTTAGGAATCTGGCAAGGGCCGTTGGGCCGCAGGCACTTACAGATTCCTGCCATACTTCTGATCGCCTTTGCGGGCGCACATCGTTGATTTCGTGCCTCTAGTAGGGAACCCACCCGCATGGAGGCGCAGACGATGAAAACCAGGTCCGTGAGCAACTCCTCGATCTGGTCAAGACCTGTCACGCAGAGTAGCGGCGCAACCATTGCGAGAAGCCGGCCAAGTGGACAGCCAATGTCCACTTGCGCCACTCTGCACGCGCGCCTGTAGCTTCGCGAATCACCGCTACCCCGCCAGTCTGACACGGGTTCTGTCAGGAGAAGAGCCCACTTTTCCTGACAGAACTGTCGCTCAAGCCTGCTCAGATTAGCACCGTTGGCCTATTGACCTTGTAACAAAAAGAGGGTACTTTTCGTTACAAGCCAACAGGGGTGTCCATGCCATCAATAGAGCACAGCATCGTCAGTCGCATTGAACAAAGAGGCAGGGGTACGTGCTTCACACCGAAAGCATTTCTCGATCTCGGCAGTTCCGAGGCGGTCCGCATCACACTCCACCGTCTGGTAAAACGCGGCTTCATTCGTCGCCTTGCCCGTGGTTTGTACGATTTCCCGAAGCAACATCGGATGATCGGCACGTTGTCCCCACATCCGGACGAAGTGGCACGTGCCCTGTCTGAGCGCGACGCATTACGCCTGCAGCCGTCCGGCGCCTATGCCGCCAACGTTCTCGGGCTCTCGGAACAGGTGCCCGCCCGTATCGTCTTTCTGACCGATGGACCCCCACGCCGCGTCACGGTCGGCAACCAGGAGATCATCCTCAAGAGCACTACCCCCCGTAATATGGCGACGGCCGGCAGAGTCAGCGGTACGGTCATCCAGGCATTGCGACACATTGGGGCCAAGCAGCTCACCGATCGCCACATTACCCATCTGCAACAAACACTGTCGGATGCCGACAAGGCGCAACTCAGGCAGGACCGGAACTATGCGCCCGGCTGGGTGCATCCCGTCATAGACGCTATCGCGGGGGACTACGATGCTTGATTTCGCTCGCCTCCCGATTGATGAACGCGCGCCATACTTCGTGGAAGTCGCCAACCGACGACGCCTCTCGCCTCTCTTTGTCGAGAAGGACTTCTGGGTCTGCTTCTCACTGCAACTCCTCTTCTCGGCACCAGGTCTGGCGGACACATTCGTCTTCAAGGGTGGCACATCGCTATCCAAGGTATTCGGGGCGATCAAACGGTTCTCGGAGGACGTGGACCTGTCTGTCTCGCCTTCCTTGTTGGGGTTTGACGGGGCAGACAGCCCCGAAGCCGCGGCATCCCGTTCCCAGTTTGACAAACGATGGAAGGCGCTCAATGCGGCATGCGCCACGGCGGTGGAGACCACAATTCAGCCGGCTCTGGAGCAAGCGATCGCGAACACACTTGGCTCGTCACCGGATGGCAACGCCTACCTGGCGTTCACTCTCGATGAACAGACCCACTCGCCTGTGCTCACGTTTCGCTACCCAACCGCCACACCGCATGAACCGGGGTACGTGCACCCGCAAGTCAAGCTGGAGCTCGGATCGCTCACAGATCAGCGCCCCGTTGGTGACCATCCCGTCACGCCATGGGTTGCGGAGGAATTCCCTTCCGTGTTCACGATTCCGTCCTGCCGCGTGGTCGCGCTTGAGATGGAACGCACGTTCTGGGAGAAAGTCACGATCCTGCACACGGAATACCACCGACCGGCAGACAAACCCATGCGCACCCGGCTTTCGCGCGACTACTATGACGTGTGTCAGATGTCCACGCATCCCGCGGGTCAGAGAGCCATGACAGACCTCGACCTGCTCGCCCGTGTCGTGAATCACAAGAGGACGTACTTCAAATCCGGTTGGGCCAGCTACGACACCGCCGCGCCCGGCACACTGCATCTTGTCCCCCCCGACCATCGCCTGACCGATCTGAAGACCGATTACCAGCAGATGCAACCGATGTTCACAGAATCGCCACCCTCATTTGAGGAGATCCTTGACCAGCTCGGGAAGGTCGAGCGCACAGTCAACGGGAAATGGAATGCAATCGGACCGAATAAAGAGTTGGCCAGCCGACGAACGGCCCCGTGAAAAGCTCCTCGCACACGGCGCGGAGCACTTGAGCCCTGCTGAGCTCCTCGCGGTTGTGCTCCGCGTTGGCCAGGGCACATTTCAGAAGGGCGTTTCCGGTCAGAATGCGACCGCGTTCGCCAAACAGCTCCTGAACCAGTTCGGTGGTATCGAGGGCCTCGATCGCGCCCATATCGAGGATCTGTCCGCCGTTCACGGACTTGGCCCGGCCAAAGTTGCCCAGATCAAAGCCGCCATCGAGTTCGGCAAGCGTGTGTCTGCCGGCAAGTTGACGCCTGAGGCATTCCAGTCCTCTGCGGATGTGGCCGCCCACTTCCGACCACTACTCACCGGGAAACGTCAAGAGAAGGTCGTTGCCGTGTTGTTGGATGGCCAGAACGTTCCCCTTGCCGAACGCGACATCACAGAAGGCACGCCAACGCAGGCCACCGTCTACGTGCGCCGTGTCATCGAAGAAGCCCTCCGCGTATCGGCCGCGGCCATCGTGCTTGTCCACAATCACCCATCGGGAAGTCCCGAACCATCCGCCGGCGACGATGACACGACGCGGGATCTGCTACGCGCCTGCGCCCTGGTTGGCCTCATCCTTCTTGATCACATCATCATCGGCAAAGGTAACCACTACAGCTACAACGACAACGGACGACTGGAAGAACTTCAGAACGAATAAGAGGAGGCCGCTTATGGCCAAGAAGAAGACAACACCCAAACCCTACGCCAAGCCGGACAATGTCCAGTACCGGGGTAATGAGGTCTTCTGCCCGCTTCGCGGTAAATGGCTGAAGGCCAACCCCGAAGAGCGTGTGCGGCAGGAGTTCATCAAGCATTTGCGGGATCACTACGGCTACACGTTCGAGCAGATGGCGCAGGAACAGAAGACACAGCACGGGCGGCGAAGCCCTAAAGCGGACATTGTCATCTATCCCTCGCCCGAGGCAAAGGCTGCAGGCAAGTCGCCGCTTCTCGTCGTTGAATGCAAAGCCGAGACGGTGGACATTCACCCGCGCGACTACTACCAGGGGGAGAGCTATGCCCGTGCCGTCGCATGCGAGATCTTCGTCATGCACAACGCCCGACAGACGGCCGTGTTCAAGCTCGTGCCCGGGACGCCTGGCGAGTCGATCCAGATCAACGAACTCCCCGCCGCTGCTGACTGGACCGATGCGAAACGCATCGAAGCCATCAAGAACAGCACCCGCGCATTCAGCCGCAAGGAATTCCAGGATCTGCTGTTCAAGTGCCACAGCATCCTGCGCGATGTACATAAGATGGAGCCAGGGCGGGCATTCGACGCGATATCCAAAGTCCTGTTCATCAAGATGTACATCGAGCGCACGGGCAAATGGGGCACATTCACGACCGAATTTCTGGATCAACGCCGAGCGGTGCGTCTGCCATCGGACCCACTTGTTCACGACCAACTCTTCGACCAGACGCGCAAGCACTACGAAACCGATGAGATCTTCGCGGCCGCCGATACGCTGGAGATCTCCGGGGAGACGTTTGACCGCTTGGTCAAGGAGTTGGCGCGTTTCAACCTGTCCGCCACCAGCGACGATGTCAAGGGTCTCGCTTTCGAACGCTTCCTCGGCGCCACATTCCGCGGCGAGCTCGGCCAGTTCTTCACGCCGCGCCCCATCGTCGACTTCATGGTCGACCTGCTCGACCCACAGGAAAAGGAACTCATCTGCGATCCCGCCGCCGGATCAGGCGGATTCCTGATCAAGGCCTTCGAGCACGTGCGCCGCCGGATCACGGACGACGTACAAGCGCAGAAGGATGGGGCCCGGGCCAAGATTGAGGCCAAGAAGCTGAAGGAGGACGATGAAACGAAGCGCATCGAGGATGCCTTCGCCAAGTTCAACACAGAGCTCGATCCCGATCAGGACGATCCGCCTTCGCGCGTCCGTGTTCTGGCGCGCTCCTGCATTTTCGGAACGGATGCGGAGCCACGCGCCGCGCGCACGGCCAAGATGAACATGATCATGCACGGCGACGGCCACGGCGGGATTCACTATCACGACGGCCTGGTGGACATAAACGGGGTCTTCCCCGGCCGCTTCGACATTGTTCTGACCAATCCCCCGTTCGGTCAGAACGTCGGCGAAGATCAGAAGTTCGGGAGCAGCGAGCAGACGCGCGTGGCCAAGGATGCCGCCTATGTCCGTCGCTGCCGTGACCGCTACGGCGACGCGTGGGAAGACAGCCACGGACAGATTGTCAAACTGGCAGAGGAGAATGCGAAGATTCTCGACAGCTTCGAGATCGGAAAGGACAAGCCCAACCGCCCGACCGAACTGCTGTTCCTCGAACGTTGCCTTCAACTCATTCATCCCGGCGGACGTATGGGAATCGTGCTTCCCGACGGCAACCTGAACAACCCTTCGCTGGCCTGGTTGCGTCGATGGGCCGAAGGCAAGGCCCGGCTCCTGGCCGTGGTCAGTCTGCCCCAGGAAACATTCGTCTCATCCAACGCAACCGTCAAAGCGTCCCTGGTCTTCCTTCGTAAGTTCACAACGGAGGACAGCGAGCCATGGGACAATGTATGGGCGCAGGCCCACGCCAAGCACGATGCGGAGTTCGACCAGCAGCGTTCAGCGCTCCGGACCGAATATGGCCCGCGTATCGCGTCCGCGGATACCGTCGCTATCGCGGCGATCCTCAAGAAGCTGGAGGCATGCGGCGTAGTGCGCGCATTGCCGGACTGGCAACGGGCCGCACCACCGCCTTACCCTCGCGGCATCGGCCAGACCACCATCGGCAAACCCCGCTGGAACGGAAAGGCAAAGGATGCAAAGCAGGGGCGCGCGTTGCGGAAGCAGTTCGACGCCGCATGGGATGAGGCCGCGACCGCCAAGGCAGATGGACTCCACAAAGAAATGCGCGCCAAACTCCGCAAGCTCGATATTGCCCACAGCGTCGCCCTGTGGCAGACGGTCCGCGAGCTGTTCGACTATCCGGTCTTTACGGCTGCGCCCGAGACCGTCGGCATCACATCCACCGGGGCCGATGGCCCCAGTCAGCTCCCCGAAGTGCTCGACGCGTACCACAAATATCAGGCGTGGGTCGATGCGGGCGCCGACACGAACAATATACCGAGTTTGACTACATGATCGCAAACATTGCCAGATTCCAAGACCTCGATCGCTGGATTCCCGGCAGTTCTGACACATGGGAGGCCATACACCCGCTTGCGCCGCTTGAAGACATGTTGACGCCTCGTACCGAGCGTGTCCTCGTCGAGAAAGATCTTGGCGACTGGCAGGCTATCACGATCCATTTTGACGGCAGTGTTGTGCACCGGGATCGTACGGCGCCTTTCAAAGGCGCCATGTTTGCCGCATGCCCTGGCGACCTGATCTTCTCCAAGATCGATGCTCGGAACGGTGCGATCGGTCTGGTGCCGGACTCCATGCCACAGGTTGTAGTCACAAGCGAATACCCCATCCATCGACCCGACCCGAACCAAGTGGACTCCCGGTACCTGGCGTTGCTGTTGCGAACACCAAACTTCCTGTCGCTCATCCGACGCTCCACCAGCGGCACGAGCGGGCGCAAACGCATTACCCCGGCGCGCTTCCGCGAGATCGAAGTTCCACTCCCCGAGCCCGACGAACAGCGACGCATGGTGGCGGCGTACGACAAGGCGCTCAAGATGGCCGCGAAGCTGGAAGCCCAGGCGGACGCCATCGAGCACGAGGCCCAGCAGGAATTCGAGGCGGCCCTTGGCCTTACCCCGCCGCCCGACCTGCCCAAACGCCCCTTCCAGATCGCCCGCTTCCGCGATATCGAACGCTGGAGCCATGAGGGGATTCTGCAGACCGCCATTCTTGGCGGTACGCCGCCGGAATCGAGATACGACATCGTCGAACTCGGCGATATCGCAAGCGTCTCGTACGGCCTGCAGAAGTGTCCCGCCAACCGCCCGGCCAAACATGCACGACCCTATCTCCGGGTGGCCAACGTGCAGCGTGGCTACCTTGACTTGCGGGAGATCAAGACCATCAACGTGCCCGATGAATTGATGCCCGCCTTTCGGCTCGAGGCCGGCGACGTGCTCTTCGTGGAAGGTAACGGTAGCAGGAAGGAACTCGGGCGGGTAGCCATCTGGCAGTCTGAAATACCGGACTGCGTGCACCAGAACCACATTATCAAGGCTCGTCTTGATCCTTCGATGGCGCTTTCCGAATTCATCATGGAGTGGTTCAATACGGAGACAGGGAGAATGCATTTCTTCCGGAATGCAAAAACCACCTCTGGTCTTGGAACCATCAACTCGACGGAGGTCAGAAC
>JABMQG010000097.1 GCA_013203365.1 Planctomycetota bacterium
AAGTGCTGGAAGCCGGGCTCGAAGCGGCACGGACCGGAACCAAGGTGACCCTCGGCACATAGCCATCCGGCCCAATGACAGCGGCGATGATCACTTACTTCGGAGTGTCACAGGGCGCGCGTGTGGGACATGGTGGTTTTTCATCGACGGGGGACGTTTGGCGACCCTAACCGGCCGTCATACATGCACATACCCGCCAACTCCGCAAGATCGAACCGCAAGCCGGATGTCACATATGGTTCACACTTGCTTGCGTCTGGACCATCCCGTTATGCTGTCGTACCTAGTACCACTTTTCCGTGTTCTGCCTGCTTGAGGACTCTACCGCCCTGCCGCTTTGGCGCCAGTCGATATGAGATTGTATTTGCCAAGGCGTTTATTGCTGATGCGATTGCCCTGGATGTCTCCGGCGAAACGCCTTGTCAATGCGGGCGGTTTGGATACAATCATATTCGGCGATTGGGAGATCCCCGGCAATGCTGAAGGCCGTGTTCAAAGGCTGGCTGACGATCCATGTGCTGGGGTTTATCGCGATGCTCGCGGCGTTTCCCTTCTGGTGGACTCTCGTCTTTGTCTTTTTTCGAGGGGCGATATTCCTGGACTCCGGCGTTTCCAGCATGCTCCCGTGGTTGACGATTCTTGCGGCCGCCGCCCTCTTCGGGACCGGCGGGTACGTCGCCGCTGCGAACACCCGCCCTCACAGGGTCGCCGCTGGATTCCTGCTGAGTGCGGTGATGGCGGCTTATGCCCTGCCGCTGGCCTTCCTGACGGACAACTCCGGGCCGGAGGACGTCATGAACAAGTTCATAAAGCAAGGACGCCATCATGTCAAGGAGGGCTCACGTCACAGATGCGTGTCTCTCCAAGCCGTCCTGGCGGACCATGTTCGGGGCCTTCCGGACCGAACACCAGGCTTCTCTCGACTACATGTACTACCCGTTTCCGGCCCCGTTGCTGGGGAACGCGGCGCGTAAGATTGAGGGGCTGGCCAGAGTGGATTTGCAGGATGTGAAAGCCCCTATTCGGTGCTTCCTTGCTCAACTAACGAGGTTTCGGTTGCTCAGGGGCTTTACGGCCGTTTCGCTTTACCGGCGGCGGACTGGGAAACTGCCCACCGCCTGGCGAGACCTCGTCCCCGCTTACCTGCCGGGGCCATTGACGGACCCGTTTTCCGACAAGGCGTTACTGTTGAAGCGCGGTGACAGCGGCCTCTGCATTTACAGCGTCGGCGAGGACGGAGAAGATGACGGCGCCGCGGGCTGTTTCTCGATCGCCGAAGCCGATCGCGACGACAGCGAAAGGGGCGAGGACATCGTCGTTGTCGTACCGCTGGTCATTGGGCCCAGCCGTTGACCCCAATGCCCCTTGATCCGTCGCCGTCTGCCGTTGCCGTTCACTTGAAAATTGGACGTTCCTTGTTGTCCAGTTTAGCCATTTTACGCCGCTTCGCATCATAATGTTACAGGGAAGTGGCGTTTGGTTCAGGCCCGAAGATAGTATGAGGACAGACGACCTCCCTCGCGGGTCGAGGTATACTCGCCCGAAGAATGCTAATAGTGGCATTCAGAAATTGGCGCTGAGGCGCCGGAAGGAGATCGCCATGTACAGGAAGAATGATATCATTTTGGCGGTGGATTATCACGATGGAAATTTTGTTGTTCGGCAACTCGACACCCAAACCGGTGAAGAGTGTTTGCTGAAGCGTCCGACGACGGCTGAGAACATCCGTCGGGTTGTGGATGACGCTGGTGTCCTGGCCAAGGCATCCGGCGGTCGGATCATCTGGGTTATGGAGTCCACCACCGGCTGGGCTCGAGTCAAGGATTTGCTCGGATCATCTGCAAAGATGGTGGTGGCTAATGTCCTTGAGATGCCGCTGCCGCCGAAGGCTCGCCGAAAGAAAACCGACAAGATCGACACAAAACGCCTGCTGCGTGAGGTCGTCAGCGGCAACTTGCCTCTGGCGTTCCAGCCGCCGCGGAAGTTACGCGAGCTTCGACGTGTGGTGGCCTTGCGTGAGTCTTTGGTCTCGCGTCGAACGGCTGTTCAGAATTGGATTAACCGGTATCTTGCCCATGAGACATGGTTGGATCGTGGCGGGCTCTGGTCTGCCAAGGGTATGGTGCGTCTTCGGTCGTTTGCGGCCAGTCTGACCGGTCTGGATGCGGTAACGTGGTCGGTGAAGTTGGATGAGTTGGAGCATTTGGCGCCGTTGATCGAGCGAGTGGAGACCGAACTGTTTGCGGTCCACAGGAGTTGGCCGCTGGCCCAGCGGATCGATGAAATATATGGGATTGCGGAGATATCGTCCGTATCGATTCTGGCGAGGATCGGCCCAATCAAACGGTTCTCCAACGCCGAGGAGTTGATCTCTTTCGCGGGCCTGGCCCCGGGCGTTCGGCAGTCGGACGACACGCGACACTATGGTTGAATCGGTGGGGGT
>JABMQG010000098.1 GCA_013203365.1 Planctomycetota bacterium
AACCATAGTCCACTGGCGAGACCACTATTTCCTGATCATGGACAAGGTCCAGGCCCTGGAAAACGACGAGTTCAACCTCATCTGCCGATGGCGAACGCCCTATACGGCCGCCTTCGTGGGCAGCGCGTGGGAATCGGTGTCGTCAAATGGAAACGTATTTCACATCCAGAACACACAAACCCAAAAACTTCACCAGACGGGGGAATACGGGCAGATAGACGGCGCAGCCAGGCCCTTCACCGTCTGCCAATACAAGAATGTCAAGCTGGCCAAGGGCCGCACTGACTCCATTCAGAACCTGCTGTTCGTCAGCGGCGACAAACGAGCGGACCGGTTCGAGGCCAGACGCGTCCGTGCCGGCTCCGCACTTGTGAGAGGCACGGCCGATGGCAAAAGCCATATCGCCCTGATCGGTATCGACGGGAACATGCCCCTGAAAGAATTCGAAACGGACGCCGTCGTTTACGTGCTTGCAGGAAACAAGCTTCACCTGGCGTCTGTGACGAATTTGAAAGTCAGGTCCGCCTCCGATCTTAAAGAAGTATTCCGGGCCTCTGCGCCGGTCAATTTGCTGCTGGACTGTGCCACCGGCAAAGGCGAAATCGAAGTCAATACACCTGAAGAGGTCCGAATCACACTTAGAGGGCACGCCACTGCATTGGAGGCGGGCCAGGGCACAACGCCCATCAATATTACCAAAGACGGAACCGTCCCCGGCACCACCGCACTGCTGGCCAAACTGTGGACCGATGTGGGCAATGGCAATTCTGCACCGGTTTCTGATAAGGCGGATAGAGAAGTATTCGAAAAAGTCGTCTCGGGAAGACCGTTGGAAGGGCCTTTTCAGCGGATCGTGAACTTCAAGCTTGAAGTGTCGCCTGAGCCCGTAAGCCCTTTGTACACCTTGACGGACAACCAGTACAGTGCACATCTGCCCGCTTATACGCCAACGTGGCGGCAGGCTGGGGACATTGAGCTGAAGATCAGCCTGGACAAGCCAACTCAACTGTCGCACGTCCGCCTGGTCAGCACCATGGATGTGCGAGCCAGGGGCCGAAAGCTGTACGACGCGGGCGACCTGAAGTTTTCCGTCATCGTCAGCAACGACAACTTTCGAAAAGACATTCGCAAGATCGCCAACCCTGCTGTTACGTTTGAGGAAACGGAGATCTACCCGATTCACCACTACGATATCGGGCGATTACCCACGTTCCGCGTCGATCTGAATTGTACGGCCCGATACGTCAAGATACTGCCGACAGCCGTAAACCCCGCCAAACCCTTCGTGTCGATTCAGGAAATGGAGCTTTACTCGGTAAAGCGGTCGGAAGATCTGGCGGTCAAGGCATTTGCCGTCGATATCAACGGCGACGGCGGCAATGAGCTGGTCGTTGGCACCTCGAACAAGGAAGTGGCCGCTTACGACGCCGACGGCAAACAGCTTTGGGCCAGGCAAGTGCCGGGTGACATCTTCACGATGGATTGTGCGGACCTCGACGAGGACGGCAGGTCGGAGGCCCTGGTCTATACGCTCATGGAGCAGCTGCACTGCTTCAACGGCGACGGCAGCGAACGATACCGAGGCGATATCTATCAGGCACAACTGGAGAAGATCGGCCAGCACATGCTGGATATGCAGTCCGCGGCCGGCGGGGCGCTTGCGATGGGTGTCTGGGGGCCGGAAGATCCCACGAAGAAGGAAGTGAATCTCTGGTCGGAAGTGACGTTCCGAGTCAGGGCCGACGGTAAGGCGGATGTTTTTGAAATGGATCAGGGCTGGCGAGGTAGCGCCCGACTGGTCAACTTGTACCCCGGCGAGCCGGAAGTCCTGGCTACGGTCGGATCAAGTGTGACTCTTTGGTCAGCACGACGCGGCAATGACGGCAACTACATTCGCCTGGCCTCAAAACCCACTGCCGGTCCGGCGGGCGCCTGGCTGATGCACGGATTTGGCTGGGCCCAGGCCATAGACCTGCCTGGTTACAAGGGCGTGCTCGCCGCCAACGAGGGTGGGGTTAACTGGTATCCAATCGAGGCATTCTTGCCGAATAGCAGCAACAATGGCTGGGGTTTCAATACCGGCGGCGTTCCGGTGGTTGCTGCGATGGTGAAGGATATCAACGGCGACAAAGTGCCGGAAGTCTACCTCGCTCGCCAAGACGGATACATCAACGTGCTTTCGCTCTCCGACGGCAAGATGATTAAGTTGATCAATACGACCGAGCCGATCCTCGGCATAGCCGGCTTGAACGGCAAGGGCGGCAGGGGCAAAATCGCCGTCGGAACGAAAATGGGCGTCCATCTTTACGGGCCAACCTTTAAGAAGATCGGCCGCCTGGCGATTCCAATGGCTGCATTCGCCGGCCCGGCCGGCAAGAAGAAGGACGCCGTCTTCGCCGTCGATGCCGCCGGTAAAGTATATGTCGTAAGGCTAAAGTAGCCTTATCGGCCGCAGGAAAAGCACAGGGCATCCGGCACCGTACCGGCCGTGATACCCTATGAATCGTCGATGGGTCACTTGCCGATTCCCGCCACCCGTTGCCGGATGGCCTCGGCGATGCGGTCTCTGGTAAGTTGGTCGAGACTATCGACGATAAGGTCAGCTGCGGCGAGTCTGTCCCTGCTTACGGTGCCGGTCAATGCAATGGCGGTCATGCCGGCACGCTTGGCGGCCTGGATGCCTGCGGGGGCGTCTTCCACGACGGCACAAAGGGCGGGTGAAACGCCCAGGCGGTCGGCTGCTGCCAGAAAAACCGCTGGGTCCGGCTTGCCGTGGATGATGTCTTCGCCCGTGACTACGGCGCCGAAAAGCTCCCCAAGACCCAGGCCCGCCAGCGAGACCGCCACGTTGGCCTTGGGGCCAGACGAGCCCACAGCCAGGGCAAACCCGGCCGAATGCAGGCCGCGGACCAGCTCTCGCGCCCCAGGCATAGCCGGGAAGTGCGACTCTATAATCTGGCGGTACAGGTATTCCTTGCGCAAGTCGGCCGCGACGATCTGCTCGTCCGACAACTTCACTGGCCAGTTGCCGGCAAGGATTTCTCGCGACGTTTGCCCGAAACTGTCCGCAAACTGCGACTCGTTAAAGTCACAGCCGAATTCGCCAGCCAATTGCCGCCATGACTGAAAATGCGGACCGTACGAGTCGACCAATACTCCATCTATGTCGAATATCACTGCTAAAGATATCATCAGGAACCGTTATACTCCTCGCTGAAAAAACCGACGCAATATCTCGGCAAAAC
>JABMQG010000099.1 GCA_013203365.1 Planctomycetota bacterium
CGGTAAATGCCCAGGTCGTGCGCGGCCCGGCCGGCACCAAGCTCAGTGATGGTCATGTTGCCGGTTGCGCTCAGCAGGAAAAGTCTCTTGCCACCCGGGGCGATCCCGACGGTTACGGCGCCGCCGGTGGCGGTGTTGATCTTGTCCATAATGTCGCTGAGCCTGTCTGCACCCGTCAGATCGACGTTGTACGTGCCTGAGTTGTCCTTGATGACAATCGTGCTCAGGCGAATGCCCTCTTCGGCGGCGCCCGACAGGTCAGCCAGGCGATTCTGTGTGCTCATTGCCGGCGTGAGGTCCTTGTAGCCGGCCACTTCGCTGGACAAGGCGCCGAAAACCTCGTTGCCCGTCAGCCCAATTTCGGAGGTGTCGGCATCGCCCAGCATCGCCACCATGCTCTGAACGCTACCTACATAGCGGACCCCGCCAAGCTCGTCGACAAAAGGCACAGCCGTATTCGCCGACCCGCCGAATATGTACACGTCGCCCACGCGGGTATTGGCAATATTGAGCATCTCGCGAGTAAGCGAGGCAATGATCTCGGCGTTGGCCTGACGCTGCTGCTGATCCACTACCGTGCCGATGCTGCCGTGAGCCAACGTGGCGGCGCTCAGAAGCGCGTCGGCGGCGGCGGAGATGCTCGAGTCGGCCATGTTGAATGTATTGGTCGCTTTGGTCAGGTTGGCCAGGACCTGCTCCTGCTGTTCGAGCGTCTTCTGTAGGCTCAGTGCGCCGTTGGCCGCGGTCGGGTCAACGCTCGGCGACAGCAGTCTGTCGCCTGTGGCCAATTGCTGCTGAAGCTGACCAAGGCTCAGATTGCCCCGCTGAAGGTTGTTCAGCAGCGTGTCGATCCGCATCTGATCGCTGACTCGGGTTATACCTGCCATTGCCATGGTTCGTTATCCACTAGTCAAAGGCTAAGCAGCGTCTGCAATAGTTCGTCCACTACGGTGATGAATCTGGCGGCGGCCTGAAAAGACCGCTGGTAAAGCATCAGGTTGACCGCCTCTTCGTCCAGGCTGACACCGCTGAGGCTCTCACGCTGGGCAAACAGGCTCTCGTGAACTACCCCGTTGGCAGAGGCCGTCTCTCGCGCACCGGATGCCCACACGGCTGTGTCGGCTGTAAGCCGCTGCTGGTAGTCCAACAACTTCACCCCACCAAAACGCGACGGGGTGCTCAGGTCTGCCAACAACGCAATCTCGGCGGCGTTCGATCCGTCGCCCGCCTCGCCGGTTTGACCGGCTGAGATCCACTTGCATGAATCGGTCAACGATGTCAGATACTCGTTGACCTCGATCGTGCTCGCGTCGTGCCCGTCGAAGAAGGTGTTCAGACCCAGGCTGGCCAGAACGCCGGAAGAATCCTCGCCGAAGCTGATTCGACAGTTCGCGTCGGCCGCCCCAACGGTCAGTTTGCCCGAGGCGCCCACGCTGGCCGTTACGTCGGCAATTGCGGACAGCTCGGCGACCAGGTCGTTCAAGGTTATATCGCCTGCACCGCCGGTCAGCGGAACGTTGACCTGCGTGGTGCGAACCGCCCGCGTACCGTCGGGGGCGGTGGTGGTCACGTGAACCAGGAAGCTGCCGTTGGTCGGCTGGAACTCCAAACCGGCCTCGTCGCTGTCTAGGGCGACGTCGAAGTCGTCCACCTGATACGTGCCCGTCAGTTCGCTGACCCCTTCCAGCGCCGTGCCGCTGCTGTGAATACGGTTTACCTGCAAGATCAGCTGCCGGGCCAACTCGTCCGTTCGCCTGACGATCTCGGCCAATTCACCGTCCCTGGTTTCCTGAAGCCCTGCAATTTCGCCGCCGGTGAGTTTGACTATGCCGTCGTTGTCCGCAAAGGCCACAACACGCCGGGCCAGACCGTCGACGTCCTGGGTTATCATCTTGACCCCCCGGCTTATGCCTTGAAATACCAGCGGCTCGGACCCTATGTAAACGCTTGCCGACCCGTTGGAATCTATCCGAGTGTTCACCTCCACCAGCTCGGACAACCGACTGAGCAGCCGATCTCGTTCGTCTCGCAGGCTCGCACCAGAGCCGCCGCCACTCTCGGCGGCGACGACCTTGACGTTCAGGTCGGCGATCTGACTTGCCAACTCGTCGACTTCACTCACAGCCGCTTCCAAGCGATCGGTAAGCTCCAGGCCAATGCCTGCCAAACCCTCCCGTAAAAAATGCATCCGATCAGTCAGGCTGTACGCACGCTGAAGAACCACTCCGCGAAGGGCGGTGTCTTGTGGAGAGCCGGCCAGTTCCGAAAAACTGTTGAACAATTCCACCATGGCGCTAGATATGTCCGTGTCGGTCATTTCATTCATCAGAGACTCGACGCGGCTTAAGACCTGGTCGGATATCTGGTAACGGTGCATCTGGCTGGAGGCGTCGTTGAGACGCTCCTGAAGTGCGTCGTCGACGATTCGGCGAACGTAATCGATCTGTACGCCGGCGCCGGTCTGCTGGCCGTTACCCAGATTGCTCACGCCCGTCGGGTTAAGTACGGGCTCCTGCCGGGAATAACCGGGAGTGGCGCTGTTGGCTATGTTGTTGCCGGTGATCTGCAGCGCCGCCTGGTGCGTCAGCAATGCGCTCGAGCCGATTTGTAATGCGTCCAACAAGCCCATAGTTGTGTTCCTATGCCACCGCGTCTACCAGAAACGCATCGCCGTTGCCGTCGACCGACTCGCCCGACGCGCCGTACACCGCCGCCTTGTTCGCGCCGGCCAACATCCGATAAACCGAGTGGAAATGATTCAACATGCTGCGGACCGCGGCGCCGTTGATCCGGCTGAGCGAGGCGATCTCCTCGGCCAGTTTCCTCAAACCAAGCGCCAACGCCACCAACTGGCTCCGACGCGGCTCGCCCTGCTGCTGTGCTATCTCAGCCACCCGGGCGTCGGGGCCCGTAAGGGCCTTGCGAGAAGACTCCATCTCTGCGATCCGCTGGGCCAGTATGTCGCCTCGCTCACGCAGGCCGTCCAGGCCCGCCGCGTCAAACCGCCGTACCGCCTGCTGCTGCAACAGCAGCACGCGGCGAAGCTCCTCGTGCGCCGCATATTGACGCTTCAGTATCTCATGCAGTCTTTCGACGGCGGGAGCGTCCATGTTCATTTCCTTCCGTATCCGACTCGTTGGGCGGTTTGACCAGCCGTGCCAGGCCCGCCGAGTCTGCGATAAATTGCCTCGCCCAGTTGTCCGAATATGCCGCCGGCATCGTCTCGGCAGGTCTTCTGAATCAACACGTCGTCCAACTGCGACTGGAAAATCTGCTCGCCGGAACTGTGGAACAGCTCGCCATTGAGTCTTCCGTTCCGCGCGGTTCGAAGCATCTGGGCAAACATCACCATGCCGACCAGCTCGTTGCACGCGCCGCGCAGTTGCCGTTGCCGGTCGGCTGTCGATTGACCGGCCTGCGAAGCAGCCGCCGCACCGAGTTGTAATGCCACCGCTGACATGACTATTCCTCTATTACCTCCGCGTGCAGCCGACCCGTACGCTTGAGCGTCCAGATAACCGCCATCTGATCGGCTACCGGCACCTGCAACAGGTTGAACGCGTCCAACAACTGCCGGGCGCCTGTGTCGATGCTGCTGGCGTCAGAGGCGAACAGCTGGAAATGATCCCGCTTGACATCCGGCTCTTGGACGGTAGGCTGAGGTTTGGGGTTGATAGTGTCGATCGTCAGACCGTTCTGAGAGAATATCACTGGGTCGATCCGAACGTTACCGGTCACCGCGATCGTGCCGGTCCGACGATTCATGACGATACGGGCCTTCAGGTCAGGCATCAGCACCGGCAAATCCAGCACCCGGCTGATGAAATCGGCTGGGTTGCCCAACTCGGGCGTCGGCACCGTCACTACGACCTTACCCATGCCGTAGGCGGAGGCGATGGGGCGGCCCTGCTCGGCCTCGGCTGCGTTTATAACGTTGGCTATCGTGCTGGCGACCGCGAATGTCGCGTGATCGCCATCCAGCACAAGCGTAATCCGCCCATTGGTGATAAAGGTCGGCTGAAAGCCTCGCTCCATGACCGCCCCGCCTCTTACGATTCCAACCGTTGGGTTGGCCGGGTCCTCCAGCACCACCGCCCCTTGCGCCAGGGCGTATGCCACGCCCGTCGCCAGCGGGCCCAGAAGGGGGCATTGCAGCAACTGGCCGCCTTTGAGGCTCTTGGCGCCGTTTATGGAGCTAACCTGCACGTCCATCGCTTCGCCAGAGCTGGCCCCGTGGGCGCGAATGGTGGCGGTAACGCTAACCAGCGCTACGTTCTGAGGCGATATGTCAGCGGGAACCACCTGCGCGTGCCCGAACTGCCGAAGCATCTGGGCCAGCGAACTCATCGTTGCTGCGCTTTTCTTGTCCCCAGTGCCGTCCAGCCCTATTACCAGGGATACACCAGTCAGCGTGTTTTGCCTGGCGCCCTGGAGATGGCAAACGTCGCGGACCGATGTGCCCGCCACCGCCCCGGCCGACTGGCACAACACACCAGCCGCCAGTATCGCCATAATCAGTTTTGCGTTCTTGTTTGTCATGTTCCTAACTGCTTGTCACAGTCGTTAAATATTTAAAAAATATTGATCCAGTCCAGCAGCCGATGAAACGCCCCTCGTTTAGTGGCGTCCTTGATTGCGCCGGTGGATTCCTTGTGTATCTCCAGCTCGGCAATCTGAGAGGAGATGATGCTGTTGTCCGCCGTCACGTCCTCGCTCCGGCAGATGCCGGTCATAGTGAGGGTGTAGGTCTCTTCCTCCGTCGTGATGTTCTTGCTGGCCTCGATTGTCAGGTTGCCGTTGGGCTTGACGTCGATGATCATGCCCGTGATGCGTGCGGCCAGTGTGTGTGTGCCCGATGCAGTGCCGCTGCCGTCGAATGTCCGTTTGGCTTCCGCTTTGATGGCGGGCTTGCCCGAACTGAAGTCGGTCGGCTGTATCATCC
>JABMQG010000100.1 GCA_013203365.1 Planctomycetota bacterium
GGACTGCACCAGGATGATGCCCGCAGACTCGATGGCCACGTCGGTGCCACTGCCGATGGCGATGCCCACGTCGGCGCGGGTCAGGGCCGGGGCGTCGTTCACCCCGTCGCCGACCATCGCCACCTGCTTGCCTTGAGCCTGTAACTCGGCGACCTTGTGATCCTTGTGCTCCGGCAGCACCTCGGCAAAGACGGTGTGGATGTTCAACTCCTCCGCCACCGCGTTGGCGACCGCTGCGCTATCGCCGGTGAGCATGGCGACCTCGACCCCCATCTCTTGCAGGCGACGCACCGCTTGGTGGCTCTCGGGCCGGACCACATCAGCCAGCGCGAAGGCGGCCACGGCTCGTTGTCCGTCTACCAGGTAGATGACCGATTGCCCCTTGCGCCCGGCCTCGGCGCTGAAGCGGGCGAGAGTGTCCGGTAGAGTGATGTTCAACATCTCCAGCAGCCGTGGCCCGCCGACGTAGACCTCGCGCCCGTCGTGGGTAGCGCGGATGCCGCGCCCCTTGATGGCCTCAAAGTCGCTCACTGGCAGCGGGGCGGCGTCTCGCTCCTCGGCCCAGCGGCGGATGGAGCGGGCGATCAGGTGCTCCGAGTCCCCCTCAATCGCCGCCGCCAGAGCCAGCGCCCGGTCGTCATCCCAACCCTCGGCTGTCGCCATACCGACGACGCCGAACGCGCCTTCGGTCAGCGTGCCGGTCTTGTCAAAGATGACCATGTCGATCTCGCGGGCGGCCTCCAGTGCCAACCGGTCGCGCACCAGGATGCCGTTTGAAGCGCCCATCGAGGTGCTGATGGCGACCACCAGCGGGACCGCCAGCCCCAGCGCGTGCGGGCAGGCGATGACCAGCACCGTCACCACCCGTTCCAGCACGTTCAGATCGAACCCGACGGCTGCGACCCAGGACACAGCGGTGATCGCTGCGACGGCCAGGGCGACGTAAAAGAGCCACCCGGCGGCTCTATCGGCCAGGATTTGGGTGTGCGATTTGGACTGCTGCGCCTGCTCGACCAGCCGCATGATGCCCGCCAGCGCGGTCTCGTCGCCGGTGGCGGTGACGCGCACCCGCAGGCTGCCATCGCCGTTGATCGTGCCGCCGATCACCTCATCGCCCGATCCCTTGGCTACCGGTTTGGACTCGCCGGTGATCATCGCCTGGTTGACGTCGGATTTCCCCTCCTCGACCACGCCGTCGGCGGGGACGCTGGCCCCGGGGCGCACCAGTACCAGGTCGCCGGTTTGGAGCGCGTTTGCCGCTACCACCTCCATCTCGCCGTCGGGGAGAACCCGCTCGGCGGTATCGGGCATCAGTTTAGCCAGCTCGTTGAGCGCGCCGGAGGCCTGGCGCACGCTGCGCATCTCGATCCAGTGACCGAGCAGCATCACGTCAATCAGCGTTGCCATCTCCCAGAAAAAGCCGCTGCCGGGGGAAGCGAACACCGCGAAAACGCTGTACGCAAAGGCGACCGAGATCGCCAGCGAGATGAGCGTCATCATCCCCGGCCGGCGAGCGCGCAGTTCCGGCCTCGCCATTTTGAGGAAAGGCAGGCCACCGTAGAAAAAGATCGCCAGCGCAAAGGCCGGGCCGATCCAGCGGCTGCCGGGGAATTCGGGCATGCTAAAGCCCAACCACTGTTGCAGCATGGGGCTAAAGAGCAGCACCGGGATGGTGAGCAGCAAGTTGGCCCAAAAACGCTGGCGGAACATCTGCTCGTGGCCGGTGTGGTCTACGTGTCCGGTGTGCCCATTGCCGTGTCCACCTTGTGCGGAAGCGCCGTGCTCGTGCTCCGCGTGTCCAGTGTGCTCGGAATCGTGCCCCATATGGGCTGATTTGTGGGAATTGTGCTCTTTCATTAGATACCTCCTGAAGGTGTGACGCACTTCAGAAGTGCGTCGCACCTGACCCATTACGGCAGGCTCTCAAGATAGTCCAGCAGATCGCCCAGATCCTCGTCGCTCATCGTCCAGCGCGGCATATCGGCGTCCAACAATTCGCCGTCGGGATGCCGGCCTTCTACGACGGCCAGCCGGAACGTCTCCAAGTCATATTGGCCCCCGTGTTCACTCTCTTCGCCCTCGTGGCCTTCACCGGCCAGTGCCGCTCCACGGATGTCTGGGGCGTCCATCACCTGCATGTGCATGACGTGCTGGCCACCCTGTCCGGTCGGGCCGTGGCACGAGGCACAGGACAGGGATCCGCCCATCATCATGCCTCCCGCATCCGGCCCACCGGTATACGTGATACGCCCACCACGCTCACTCGTGGCAGTAAAGTAGATACGTTCGCCGTTGGAGCTGAAGGCTCCCTGCCCCCAAGCAGTACCATAACCCGTCGGCGTTGGTTGCGCGGTGCAAGCGGTCAGCAACAGAATTACGATAGAAAACCAAAAGTACTTCATCCTCTCACCTCCATAGTTTTTATGGGCATTACATTTCCCAGGGTGTTTCACAAGTCCATGA
>JABMQG010000101.1 GCA_013203365.1 Planctomycetota bacterium
CGCCGTAAACTGCCTGAATTTCGGTATGGGGCGGGCCAACAGCCCAGCCGCCAGGCGGGAGTATGTTACCCGCGGTCTGTCCGAAGCCGTAGACCATTACGGCACCTATGGTGACGGTGTCCTGGGCAGCAGCCAACTGAGGATCGTTGGCGGCGCTACGGAACATGTTGAACCCCATCGTCCAGGGTACGTACGTGGGGCCGGCAAAGCCGTCCACCATCGGTCCCACGTTGTTAAGGGTGTCAAAGCCGGACAACTCGATACCATACGTAGCCAGGCCGCCGTTGTCCAAAGCAACATCCGCCACGATCGTGAACGTACCCGGGCCGTTCGCATCGACAGCGAGAATATATTCCACCGTCAACGCCGTCACCGGCACTGCCTGCGCCGAAACCGCAACAGACAATGCCACTACTGCTGCTATCATTACCAATTTTCTTTTCATCACACACTTCTCCTTTACTTGCCCTCTCTGGAGCGTAAGTGCAGAAACATATACTGTTCTAACACCGAACATATAGCTCTCTGGTACTGCCCGACCGGTGCCGAAACCACAAGTTTCAGCAATCCGCCTTGCACAGCCCGGCCAGATATACCGAAGATCGACCACGGTGCTCACCCGTGGCCATTACACCGGCTATCTGTACCTGGACGAATTGCAAACAACCTAACACTCATTACCGATCATAGACACATGCCGCACACTACCAACATTGTCCATAACCGTATTCTACTGCCAAGTGCCGTGCTTGTCAAGCCGATAAATAAGTCTCTTGCCTTATTTTTCGCCTTGTTTCCGGCTCAGATCGCACCTCCGCCCACTTCGGACGGCGGGCGATACTCCGGACATCAGACACGGTTATTGCGTGCCAGCCACTGCCGAACGGACAGGCCAGTCGGCCGCACCGCACGCCAATCAATTCTCACCGTGCCTATGTTGTGCAACGACAGACCTGTACTTCCTGGCTCGGCAACATTTGGTCGAGCGTCAGTGACATGCTTCGCCCCGTTGCCGCATGCTACGCACATACCTAAGTCAACTAACCTATCGTCATGCGGTCGTTTACATCAAAAGAGGCGCGTTTCCGGGCGAAGAGACACACTTAACCTACTAACTAACACAAAGCCTCAAAATACACCACCAGAGGCCCGTAGGCTGCTGTCTTTCCAACAGATAAGATCGAAGAAGATTGTAGGCAAGATACAGGATACCATGAATCAGCAATCTGTCAAGTCAAAAACACAAAAAACCGTTCGATATGAAGGATTCTTCCGGCTCACTCAAACGTCAAGCTCTCGGCCACGTCGACGCCAATGGCGCGCCAAGCGGGGTATAGCCCCGCCAGCAGGCCACCGGCGACGGCAGCTGCGATGGCCACGCCGATCCAGCCGGCCGTGATAGTGACCGTCAAATCGGGCCGAAGTTGCTCGATTGCATAGGCGGAGGCATAACTCATCGCGATACCGGCGATGGTCCCTGCTGTTGTCACAAGCATTGATTCAGCAAGCACTTGTCGCATGAGAAAACCGGCGCCGGCGCCCATGCTCTTGAGAATAGCGATCTCCCGCGTACGCTGGAGGACAATCATGTACAGAGTCACCATGATGAATAGGAATGCGATCACCATCGCCACTGTATTGACCGTGTCGACGTAGGCGAACATGATCCCTACGTTCTGAAGCAACATGGCCTTATACTCGCTGATCGGCACGACGTTTAGGCGAGTGACCGACCGGATCGCCTCTGCGGCCGACCCGATAGAGGTGCCGCGGCGCAATTGAACGAATAGCAGCGTCACGCGGTCGGCTCGGCCGTTGAACGCGTATTGCAGCGACGCAAGTGGCGCCACAGCCCGGCTGACCGCCCCGGCTTGGAATATCCCGACGATTCGCCAGGTGTGCCCGGCCGCATAGAACCGCTCGCCCAGGCCCTTGTCAAGCATGGCCGCCAGCTTTGTGTCGATGGCCATCTCCAGGCCACCGTGCTCGGCGAGTTGGTCTTGCGTAATGTCCAGCTCCACGCCTGAGGCGGCGGATTCATCAAACTGGCGGGCGAGCCAGGCGGCGAATCGGCCGTCGGAATCGGGCAGTCGGCCGGCGATCAACTTGGCGCCGCCGCTGAAGACGGCAAAGTCTTCGGCCCGGATGCCGAAGACGTTGTGTTCCCGCCCGCCGATTGTCATCCTGGCCAGGTAGGCCGGTGTAACACGACGGGTCAGTGCTCGTCCTTCTCGGCCAAGACCGGCGATGCGATCGGCCGTGGCCAGGCGTATGGCGGCGCCGCTAGCCATCGTCAGGCTGGTGTCGGCTGGACAGACGACCAACTCAGCGTCTACGCCGTTCCATCGGTCCACCACCTCGTTGAGCGATCCCCGCGACAGCCCTGCCAGCGTAATGAGCATGCACACGCTGATCCCGATACCCAGGGCCGACAACGCGCTGCGAAGCTTGTGGTGCAAGATGTTGGCCAAAGGCAGGTAACTCATCAGGTTCTCGATTCTCAAGTCCGACGCAATCCCCCAGCCAAAAGTCAGGAGCCTACCAAAAAACCACCGGCAGATAACGAAGAAAACGGCCGACCTTTACGGAATCCGCGGGCGCGTCCGCTTGGCATTTGCCCTGCGCGTGGGCATGAAGACCTGCTGGGCTAGAGTCTGTTTCCTTATGAAAGTTCCCC
>JABMQG010000102.1 GCA_013203365.1 Planctomycetota bacterium
ATATCAACGCAAGACGGCGCGAAGGAATTCGAAACCAAACTGAAGGCGTCGCCCGTGTACGACAGCTTCGCCGCCTGCAACGGACGCCTCTACTTCGCCACAGTCGACGGCCGCGTAACCTGCTGGAAGTGACGATCAGAATGGTTGTAATGATGCGGATTATCAGTATGAAAACCTTTTCGTCCCGGTCGACAGGGTATTTCGCCGGACTGCTGATTGCGCTTGTATCGGGCGCTGCTTCGGCGCGGGCTGAGCCCCCCGCCGCACCGATCATGACGCTTGACGACGGAAAGCAACTGGTGAATCTGGCTCGCAGCGGGATTGTGGAGTTCATCAAGTCACGCACCCCTGCCGACAAGCACCCCATACCGCCGGAGATGAAGCACCTTGCCAAGAAGTTCGGGTCGGCGAGCGTAACGCTACGGAGTTCGGGCAAGTTCCTGGTCAGGAGCACTCGAGCGGGCGCCAACGTCTGCCGCGGCGTTCTTGCCGCCGCCCTGAAGGCTATGCGCAGCGGTGATTTACCGGATCGGGTTACCCCGTCTGTTCTGGCTGCACTGACTGTGGAAGTCGAGATCCATGGGCCCGCCAAAGCCATATCCTCTCGGGAACTTGGCGGTTCCATAGTACAGGGGATGACCGGTCTGAGGGCTTCACGCGGACAGGCCAGGGGATATGTGCTGCCTTCGACGGCCTGCCAACTCGGTCTCTTGGCGCACGATATGCGTGGCGTGTGCCTGGACCAATTGGCCCAGACAGAAGGCCCCAAGGCCAAGGCGGACGCCTGGTCGGTATTCGGTTCGAAGCATTATGTCGGTTATCCCGACGCTGTTGTGGTCCAGTTGTTCAGGGGCAAGATTCTCGTCCCGCCGGAGGGACTCACCGCCGAGGTCCTCTCCAGCGCCGCGGCCACCGCCGGACTGTTCCTGGCAAGAGGTCAGGACTCAAACGGGATGTACAACATGCCGAACCGCGGAGCGGCGCTTCACGAGCATCTCCACGCGACTTACGCTATGGCGAAACTGTCGAGACGGGACAGCAGGAAGCTCTTCTCTGTAAGCGTAAATCGCGCCATGGCGTATGCAGCCAGGTTCGTGCTGGCCGATGAGAAACAGGCCAGGGTCCTGGCCAGGTCGTCCCAAGACCGGACAACTGAAAGCCCGACCCGCGCCACGGCGTGGTTGCTGCTTGCCATCACAGAACTTCCGGCCCAACCCGCCAACAAGAAACTCGCTGAAAAACTCGCGGGGGCACTGCGGCAGGATGTCGTTTCAGTAGTCGGGCCCGATCACGGGCTGGCCACTCCGGGGCAACTGCTGGACTGGAGCGCGGCGCTGATGGCCCTGCGCAGATTCCTTCCGAAAAACGAGAGCACCGCCAAACTCCTCGATCCCATGCGCAAGACAATGCAGGCGTGGTCAAAGAGCGGTCAAAAGCTCAGTCCGTTGGTATTCCGCGGGACAGGAACGATGACATCCCTGCCGAAATGGCGACAGATAGACGATTCCGACCTCCCCGATCGACGCGGCGGATTCGTCTCATCCGGTGCCGAACCGACCACGCTCGACACCGCGACCGCGGCGCTTTGCCTGTCTGGAGCTCTTGAATCGGCGGGCGCAAGCCCCGACGACAAAACCGCCATCAACAAACAGATCCTCCGGGCCAGGAAGTTCTGCTATCAAATGCTCTACAGGAGCCGGGAAGCCTATTGGCGCGCCAAGCCCGTGAAAATGATCGGCGGCCTGCGAGTATCCCCGGCGACCGCTGAAGTAAGCATCGAGGCCTGCGCAGCGGCGATCGAAGCGTTCCTGCTGAAGTAGTGCGTTTCACTAATACCGCCAGCCATCGACAGCGGCGAGGCGTCATGGCGTCCGGCATGCTCCAGGGCAATCGCATCTAAGATCTATTCTGTCAGGATTTCGAGCAAGGGACGCCGTTGCCGTTCACTGACGACTGATTACCGGTCTTCGCCTTGTCACAATTGGTCCACAGGTGTCACAGCCTGACTCAGCGTGCGGACAAGTCGTACTACTTGTCATCTCCAAGGCAAATG
>JABMQG010000103.1 GCA_013203365.1 Planctomycetota bacterium
CGCTTGTTCTGCACGAACTGGTAAAGCGTATTTTGGCAAGGGTGCCGACGGAGAGTGTGTACTCCTCAGTCGGCGCCCTTTTTTTTTGACTTTTGCTTATGCCTTTGCGCGAGCCCTTTTTGCATGGCCACCGCCGGGAACTCAACTTGCACTATGTGCTTGCATCCACTGAGGCACGGCAATACCGTGTCAAGCCACAGTGGGAACCCCAGGCTTTCCGCAATACGGTGAACTAAGAACTTTTGGCACAGGAGAATTACGCAATGTTGACCGCCTTTCCGTCCCGATGTAGCATAGTTGCCATGGCGCTGGGGTTCGTACTTGCTGTCCGGGGCGAAGTAAAACTGCATGGACTTTTTACTGGCGGGATGGTCATCCAGCGTGACATAGCCGTTGCGGTATACGGCACTGCAGGTGAGGGAGAGCGGGTGACCGTAACCTGCGCCGGGCAGACGCACAGCACCGTAGCGCAAGGGGGGCAGTGGCAGGTGACACTGGACCCGTTGTCAGCCGGTGGTCCGCATGAACTCACGGTGAGCGGCGCGAATCGGGTCGTTCTGGAGGATGTCCTGGTTGGTGACGTTTGGCTGTGCACGGGGCAGTCGAACATGGCGGGCATCTTGCGTTCCTACAAATCAGCTCAGTACAGTGATTACGAGTCTCTCTACGCGGACCTGCCGGGCGGCAAGACCTTTCCGCGAATCCGCTTGTTCAAGGTTGCGCGGGGGGCAACGGATGAATCTATTAGCGAGATCGAGACAGATGAGGAATTCGGCTCGTCCTGGCGGGTGTGCGATCCTGAGGCGGCCCTGTTGTTTTCCACCACCGGATATCTCTTCGGCCGCGAGCTTCGCAAACATATCACGGTGCCCATCGGCCTGATCTACTCCACTGTGGGCGGGACTGCCGCGGAGAGCTGGGTTTCACGCGCCGTGTTGACATCCCGTCCCGAGTTAAAGGAAATTTTGGACCGCCATGCGTTGGTCTTGGAGAAATATCCGCAAGCCGAGATTGCCTACAAGGAGCGTTTGGCTAATTGGCAAGTTAAACGTAAATCGGGTGAAAAAGTTGGGCGTTGGCCGAAGCCGCCAATGAGCAGTACCCAGCTGAAGCGTCCGTCCGGTCTTTACAACAAGATGATTGCCCCGCTGCAGCGCTACGCGATCAAGGGGGTTATCTGGTATCAAGGCGAGTCCAATGCCGGTCGACCTGAACAGTACGCGACGCTGTTTCCCGCCCTGATCACAGCTTGGCGACGACAGTGGGGTAAAGGCGACTTTCCGTTTCTGTTTGTCCAGCTCGCGGCATTCAGAAAGGCGCAGTTGGTTCCCAATGATGGGCAGTGGCCCTGGCTGCGCGAGGCCCAGACCAAGGCGCTGGCGCTGCCGAATACGGGGATGGCCGTGGCAATTGATGCCGGCCATCAGACCAATATTCATCCCCCATTCAAGCAACTGGTTGCTAAACGTCTGGTATTTGCGGCGCTAAATGTCGCTTATGGCCGGGATGTGCCCTGGCGGTCTCCCACCTTTAGCAGGCTGACTGTCCAGGGCGCCAAAGCGGCAGTTCACTTTGACAATGCCGGGGGGGGACTGGAGGCCCGGGCGGTTGAACTTGACGGGCATCAACTGTCTGCGGATGAACTCAAGGGAGCGCTCAAGCTGCTCAAGGCGATTGGAGAAGACCTGCCTACTGACGTGCTCAAGGCGATTGGCGCGATGGGTGCGGCGGCGGCTCTGGCGGTCGAGAAGGCCGCTGAAACCACCGGCGACGAGCCGGCAGGTGAGGAGGAAGAGACGACTTCCATCACGTTCGATGAGTTGATGGAAAAGGCCGGATCGAAGTTTTCCAAGGAGACGAAGTCAGCCCTGGATACGGTTCTGGAGGAGATTAAGAGTGCGCACAAGGATTTGGCCGCTCTACTCAAGAACGCGAAGGTGGGCAAGGCTGAAGGCGAGACGACGGAGGAAGTCCCCGGCGGCGCAGAGGAAAAGAAGTTCACGCAGGCCGAGGTCGATGCGATTGTCGCAGACAAAGTATCGGCAGCGGAGACGGTCGCGGCGCAGGAAGCCGCTGACCTCGCAACAGAGGAAACGCTAGCGGCCATAGGCTAATAGCGAAACAAGGCACAGAGGAGAAAACGAGATGAATGAAGCTCTTGTAGAGCAAATTCGCAAGCGCGTAAAGGACAAGGTCAACGCTCAGACGGTCCCCGTTCGCAAGACGGCTCCGGAAGACGTGAGGGTGGAGGTCGTCAAGGAACGCCCTCTGTCCATCGCCAAGTACATGCGCGGCGCGATGCGCGGTAACTGGAACGAGGCCCCAGCCGAGAAGGCGGCTTTCGTGTCCGTCAATAAGGTTATGATCGAGAGCGTGGGCACC
>JABMQG010000104.1 GCA_013203365.1 Planctomycetota bacterium
GCAATGTACTCCACGCAACGAGCGACGGCGCCGAGATACTCCGCGCGGGTGAAATTGCTCGTCAACCGCGGGTGATCGAAGCATGCGTCGTCACACGCGGGCGCCGCCGGGGGGACTGCGACTTCAGGCCCGAGGTCGTGGGCCTCCCGCATCACGGCCAGCAGCGCACGTTCGCCCTGACCGACACCGTCTGGCGGCTCGTCAAATTGCAGCGACGCCAGTTGCCAACTGTCGGTTAAATTGTCATAAACCAGAACAGACTCGTAAAAGGCCAGGTACAGATCCGGCACGGACGTATCCCGAATCGCCCGACTAGGCAATCGCTCGAAATATCGCCCCAGTTCATAGCCCAAACAGCCCATCCAACCCGGTCCATAACAACAAGACGTCGGCAACGGCGACCTGACGCAATTCAGCACCCGCCTCAGCAACGCCACCAGGCTCTCCTGCCGGCCGCAGGACCAGTGAACACGCAAGGGCGGGCCATGCTCATGCTTCGGATCTTCTTCTGCCGCCTCGGCCGTCGGCCAGGGCTGATCCACTCCGCGATCATCTGCCGGCCATTGCATCCGGCAAAGACCGTCGCGCATGGTCAACACCGCCATCGGCCTGCACGCGGCAATGGTGTACCGGCCCCACTGCCCGTGCGTCGCCGAGCTTTCAAAGAAAACCGCACCCTGCCGACCGGCCAATACCTCCAAAACCTTCGACGGCGCCGCCGTGAAGTCGATTGGCCGAACCACAATCCTGCCGCTGTATTTCCGTGTTATGTCGAACACCCGCAAAAAACCTCTTATCTGCTGGCAATTCCGCTCATTCGCCTGCTTCGCCCAGCAGCAGCGCACCGAGACACTTCGGGGCGTAGTAATGGCGGGGCGTTTCAGACCAATTCGAGGCCTCTGCCGTCTCCGTGCAGTACCGGGCGAAATTGATTCCCCACTGCCACTCTTGACCCGCCGGACCGAATGCCTCTCTCGGCAGAGCCATTTCGACGATCCACACGTCATCCGTTCGCCGAACGTGCACCGTTGCGGGAATCGACCAGCTCCCGGCGTCGATCAAGCCGGCTACGCTGTCTGCCGGGGCCCCCCGGCCGGCCGCCAGCACGCCATTGGCCTTGACGGTCAGGCGATACAGGTCATCCGCACTTTTTGCCTTGGCGCCGGGATCTAAGATCACCTCCACCAGGTCTTCGCCTGTTGCCAACAGTTGCTCGTAGTGAACCACGTTCGTCGCCAGCGCCTTCATCTCCGCATCTGACGGACTGTCGCATCGAAACGCCAGGTACAGGTTCGTCGCATCGTGCATCACGAATACCGTGGTCTGCCGGCTGGCAAGCCCGTCGTCTTTCCGCCCCCGCCGGCCGAGCAGTCGAAATCGACCAGCCGTGTTGCTCGTGCCAAGCGGCCAGTCGGAAAGGTCGCCGTCGATTACGATGACTTTGCGGGCCGGCTTGGACACCAAAATAGGCACGCCGACCCATATCGTCTGAGTCTTCTTTCGATCTGTGCCGTCTACTATCTTCATTTTCACGGGCACGTCTAGCTTCCCCGTCGGCCCAGGCCCGAGGCGAGGGCAGGCGAAACTCACCGAAAGCGTGCTTCGCTCACCGGGTGCGAACGAAGCCAGCTGCGCCTTTCCGTCAAGCAGGCGGTACCCCTCCGGCGGATCGGACAGTTCGAGCGTCACCTGCACCGGTCGGTCCAGCTGGTTGTCGAGGTCGGCAAAGATGGACACGTGCAATTCGTCCCCGATAGTTACGACCCGACTGTGCATCCGCTCGACCCAAACGCGACGCACCACCTCGTCGAATCTCTGCCAGGCGAACCGGTTTTCCATTGTACCATCGGCCGATTCGCTACCAGGTCGAACGGCCGCCAACACCTCAATCGCAAGCAGCTTGCCGGCCATCTGCCAACTGGCGCCGTCGGCCGCCCAGCCGTCCAGACGCCCGTCTAAGGCGTTGTCACCGGCCGCCTGCAAACCCACGTATCGCGCCATGGCCCCCGAAATCCTCTCCGCAGTCTCGCCTCCCCCGCGCCGACGAAGCAGCCAGAGATAGCCCATATCCTCCAACCCGCGTCGCAGCCGCTTCAAACGAATGCTGGGGATAGCGATGTCCAGCCCGGCAATTCGACCAGGGTAAAACAGCCGAACTTCACCGCGAGGCGATAACTCCCCGCCCTCTCGGCCCCAGTGCAATACGTCCGGTAGGAAAAGACCGTCAAGCCTCACCCGGTCAGCCAGCCAGGGCACCGCCCTGACGTCTGCCGGAGAGGCAATGACGTCCAGCGCTGGCATATACGGCGGCTCTCCTGGTGCGAGGTACACCTTCAAGAACGACGTCCCGCCGCCGACCCGATCGTTTTCCGGGTCCAACAGCTGCGCCGGCGGGGCGAGCATATCGAAAAGCCGGCCATCATCCCCCGACTCCGCCGGTCCCGACAGTTCGGTCAGGATCGGCGTCCCCGGCGCACAACGCCGAATCAACCTAGCCAGCAAGGCGAATCGGTCGCGCGCACCTGACCCAACTTGCCCCCGCACCGGCCAGAAAAACAGCCGATCCGAAAACCCCATCTCCTTGAAATGCCCCGCCGTCTGAGCGATGACGGCGGCTGCGGTCACCTCGTATGCCTCACTGCCCGGCCCGCCGTATCGGCTCGGGTCAGGCCAACCGGCTTCAAACGGCCCGCCCCAGGCCGAACAGCCGATCCGGTCACTGAAGGCCGTGCCGTCCAGGTACGGCTTGACGATGGCGTCGTAGTCTCCCCAGTAAAGCTCAACCTTCCCGTCGGCGTCGCGTTTAAGCGCCGGCCGCAAGGCAACGTCGAATAGGTCCAACCCGTGTTCATGCGCCATCGTCATGAGTTCCCGAATCGCCACCAGCCCCTTGGCCACCAGCGGGTCCGAGCGATCCATCCAGTCCGGCACATAGCCCTCACCGTCGCGAATTAGCGAGTGTGCCATCAGGTCTCGGTGGTCGAACCCCCCTAGTACAGTCAGCGCCCGAGTGTTGGGCAGGACGAAGTCCAACACGCGAAGCTTCAATTTCATCGTTGTCCCGATCGGCCTGCCGCCAAGTCGGCCTTTTGCGCCCGTTCGTCCGTGCAGTTTGATCGCACCGGTATATTGCCCTGCGCGGGCGGCACTCGGTATTCGCACGTCCACCCACAGCGCCAGCCGCTCGTCATCGGCCAAAGCGAACGGCATGCCGCCTTTGGGCGACCCCGCCGGGATCAACGCGTCGTAGAACGTCGCAGGCATGGCGGGCCGATCGCTCAACCGAAGATACCAGGCGGGATAATCGTCCACCTGCACCGGCCACATGCGAAACAGCCGAATCTGCTCAGCCGCTATCCTCAGCCCCCCGGAAGCAGTCAGTTCGCTGAACTGTACCTGAAGGTTCTCGATCCCCCCGCTTGGTGCGTCCACGACGATCTGAAAGCTTACGGTCTCGTTGCCACCGGCAGAGAGATTGACGCTGCGGTCAGTCGAGTTGTAAAGCTGCGAAAGCTCCCCGGAAAGGTCAACCTGCTCGAAGCTTGTCTCAGCCGTCAGGTTGACCATGTCACTCGCCGCCCATGCGCCGAGCGGTTCGCCGACCTCTTCCCCGATCGGCAGAATGCACCCGCTTGTCAGCACGCCGACATACAACAGCCAGATCGCCAGAACGCCTCGCGGTAAATCGCCTCGGACACACTTGCCCATATCGGCGATTCTATCGGGCCCGGCCGGCTTCGCCAAGACTCTCCCCGCCATTGGCCTCCAACTGCCCCAGGCCGCCGGCGCCGATCACACCAGACGAAGGTGATCGACAAATTCCTCGATAATCCATTCCGGCGTTGAGGCACCGGCGGTGACGCCCGCGACGGCTTTATCGGCCGCCATGTCGGGTCGGAAGTCCGCCCAGGTCTCCAGGTGGTGCGTGGCGACCCCAGCCTGTTCGCATAAC
>JABMQG010000105.1 GCA_013203365.1 Planctomycetota bacterium
CCTAGCCGTACCAGAAAATGGTTGCCGGGGTATTCTAATGGCGTTGCTTGTGGGTGAATTCGATCAGAACATCGACGACAAACGCCGATTGGCCGTGCCCTCGGCCTTGCGGGAACAGATCGATCCGGAAGAAGATGGCGAAGGCTTTTTTCTCGTGTTGGGTTTGGAACGTCACCTGTGGCTGTATCCTGACAACTACTATCGCCGGCTGACGGCCACGATGACAAAGTCGCCGTTTCCAACACGAAGCACGCAAAAGTTTGGGTTGCTATTTGCAATGGCCAGGTATCTCAAACCCGACAAGCAGGGCCGCATAGTCTTGCCGGAAAAGTCCATTCAGCGGGCAACGGTGGACGAGCAGGTAACTTTGGTCGGCCATTACGATCATGTCGAGATTTGGCCCCGTCTGGAGTGGGAGAAGTACGTCCAGGAACACCTGCCGAGCTACAGTGAGGCCCTCTTGGAGCTGGGCGAAGAGTTGCCCCGTCAGTTGCCGCCGCCACCAATGTGATGGGTATCGACTGTGTTGGTTCCCGAGACTCCTCGGGTACCGCCGACGCCACCGACGCATGGGGTGCTGTCTGCGGGAAGTTATGAATCGTGGCAAGGATAAGGATATCGTCTACCCGGAGCGAAAGGATTCCATTATGCTCATTCCTCAGCAGGCCCAGTACGAATGCCAGGACAGGCACGGATGCCATGACTCGGCAGGAGACGAACCCAAAACCGATCAGGCCGTTCAGGCAGCTTGGCAGATTCCCGCAGGAATCTCCCAGCAGCGCTTGCTGGAATTGGCTCAGCGATTGGCTAGGGTTCAGGCCTTGGGGGGTGAGTATACCCGGGTAGAATTTTCTCCGACGCTGGCTGAAATGGCCAGTAAAATGATGGCGTAAAGTAGGTGTCTGAAGCGTTTCCACACACCGCAGTGTTGGTCGATGCCGTCGTCGAATTGCTTCGACCGGCCGCCGCGAGGTGGATCGTGGATTGCACCGCCGGCTCCGGCGGACACGCCGAGGCGCTGCTGGCGGCCGCGCCGCTGCAGACTAGCCTTGTCGCTATCGACTGCGACAGCGAGAATCTTTGCACAGTAAAGCGGCGCCTTGAGCCACTGACCGGTCGGCCGGGTCGGCTGAGGTGTTTTCCGTGCAATTTCGCATGCATTCGAGACGTCCTTGCACAGGTAGGCGCACCTAGTGTCGATACTCTGCTGGCCGATCTGGGCCTGTGCTCGAGCCAACTGGATGACGCCTCCCGCGGCTTCACCTTTACCGTAGACGGGCCGCTGGACATGCGAATGGACAGGCCGAGCGATCTGCCGACCGCCTCTGAGCTGGTCAACCGCTTGCCGGAGTCGGAACTGGCCGATCTGCTGTATCAGCACGCAGACGAGCGACACAGCCGGCGAATCGCCCACGCCATCGTGCTGAGTCGCCGGCAGAAGCGTATCGAGCGTACGGTCGAACTGGCCGAAATCGTCTCCCGAGCCCTCGGTGGCCGGCGAGGGGCGAAAATCCACCCGGCGACCAGAACGTTCATGGCGCTGAGAATCGCAGTCAACGACGAGTTGCGAAACTTGGATGAACTGCTCGCCGCACTGCCCGATGTGCTGGCCGTTGGTGGCCGGGCGGCGATTATAAGCTTTCACTCTCATGAAGATCGAAGGGTCAAGCAAGCGTTTTTGTCGATGAAATCCGCCGGTTTGGGAAAAATCATTACACCCAAACCAGTGGTTGCTGACGATGAAGAAATAAAGGCCAATCCGCGCAGTCGAAGCGCGAAACTGCGATGCATCGAGCGAGTTTAGGGAAAAACACGCCGGTTTGCCGAGGCCTTATAAGGATGGAGCCGATACGATGACTCGAGAGACGAAGATAGCACTGCTGGTTGGGTTGGGACTGATCATTTGCTTCGGCGTTATACTCGGGCAGACACGGACGCGTAATAACGGCACTGCCGACGAGCTGGCCCGGCTGCCTGTCAACGCCGACCCGCTCGATCACCTTGCCGTGCGGCAACCGGTGGGGCCCGCACCTGTGACCGGTGGACTGGCATTGAATCCTCAGGCCACTGCCGACGGCACCGCCGAACCCCTCTACCTGCCGGTCTCGCCGGCACCGCAGCAACAGGCCACCGAGGCGTTGGGCCAAACCCCGCTAACCGCAGAATTCGTCGAGATGCCTCTTGCAACAGAAGCTCAGCCGCCGAAGCAACCGCCCGCGGCACAACTGTACACCGTATTGGCCGGCGACTCGCTTTGGAAAATAGCCGGCAAGATCTATGGCCCCGGCAACGAGATTATGTACAGCCGAATCCTACATGCCAACCGCGACAAACTGCCCGATGCCGGGCATGTGATTGTGGGCCAGCAACTGACGATTCCTCCGTTACGGATTCGCCCGCCAAAAGCCAACGGCAACCAGGACGGCGCGCAGATTCTGAATGGCCCGCAGTTGAGAGATTACCTCCGCCAACAGCAGCGGACACCAAAGCCCGCCGTGCGCTCGACGCCCCGGCCGGCACGCGCGTTAAGGCGAACGTACACGGTAAGACCGGGCGATAACCTCACGAAAGTTGCTCGAAAGATGCTCAACGACCCCAGCCCTGCCAACGTGCGGAAAATATTCGAAGCGAATAAGAACCAACTGGCCAGCCCCGATCAAGTTCGGGTCGGAATGGTCCTGGTTGTTCCAGGGTAGGAATCGGCTAAATGAAAAAGACGCCCAGCATGGGTGACGGCTCTATGAATGTGTGAAATCCCGCCGGGCATTGTCAGTTGGAAACCGGAAACCGGAAATCTAAAACCGTCGCTGCAAATGGTGGTTTTTCATGCGTATTGCCTTCGTCATAGTGATCTTGGCCGTTATCGCCGCATCGCTGGTGACATTCCGTAGCCAGGAGGCCGTCACCCGGCACGAAATTCAGTGCCTGCAGGCGCAGCTCATCGAGCAACGCCACGGGCAGTGGGACCTCGACGTTAGCCTCGGTGTTCTGACGGCTGTGGAAGCTGTCCGCGAACGGGCCGATAAAATGGGTCTGACACTCGTCCCGCCAGGAACACAGGAAGGGCCCCAAGACTGGGCTAGTGTCTTGGCGCTGGAATCGAGCGATTGAAAGCCGGCGTTTAAAGCGATACCGCCACGCCAGGAGCCCTGCATGCTACGGCAAAGACGATTGGCAGCCTATCACATCGTGTTCGCCCTGCTGGGCGCCGGCC
>JABMQG010000106.1 GCA_013203365.1 Planctomycetota bacterium
GGATACGATCGGGACGGGTGGTATGTATGTGGAGGGGGAAAGCGCCAGCCGAATGCACGTGAAGGGCATGTGGACGCATTTGTCGGGAGACTGATTCAACAGTAAATCGAGGATTGAGGGCCGCTGAAGCGGCAGGCGTGACTGTAGCGGGGTCCTGTCTGCGACCCATGAGTTGCGGTTTGTTTGGGCTGGGTTTTTAACCGAGAACCTGCCCCACAAGGCCGTTGGGGATTGGGCCGGTGATGCGAACCGCTGTGATTTGGCCAAGCCGGTCGTTGATTGGGGGCCGAACTTTCACGCGGACATATCGCTTGCTCAGGCCGGCTGAGGGGGACTCCATCAAGACGTCCAGCGTCCTGCCCACGAATCGGTTGCGGTAGGCGTCGGCGAGTTTACGGCCCAATTCGGACAGCTCGGCACAGCGGCGTTTCGTCACCTCGGTTGACGGTCTGTCCCATTTCTCCGCGGGTGTGCCAGTGCGTGATGAAAAGGGGAAGATGTGTATCTTGGCAAAGCCCACGCGACTTGCCAGTGCGACCGTGGCGGCGAAGTCGTCTTCGCTTTCGCCTGGGAAGCCGACGATCACGTCGGTTGTGATTGCCGGATCATCCAGGCATCGACGGGCGCGGTCGACGGCCTCAATGTACTGGCGAGCAGTGTATCGACGGTTCATCCGCCTAAGGACCGCGTCCGAGCCGCTTTGCAGCGGGAGATGCACATGAGGGCACACGTTCGGCAGATTTGCCATGACGGCGAGCAGTCGCTCGGTAACGTCGGCCGGGTGCAGGCTGCTTAGCCTGACTCGCCCGGGCAAGGCGGCCTCGGCCACCCGGTCGAGCAGTCTGGCGAGTTGGTCGTCGCCGCCGACTTGCCACAGGTCCAGGCGTGTGGTTTTCCGCCCGTAGGCACCCAGGCAGACCCCTGACAGGACGATTTCCCTGTGCCCGCCGGCCACCAGATGGCGAACCTCATCTAATACCGCCTCGGCAGGTCGGCTGAAGACCCGGCTGCGGAGGTGGGGGACGATGCAGTAGCTGCAAAAAGCGTCGCACCCGTCCTGGACCTTAACGATCGCTCGTGACCGCCCGTCGAAATGCCGAAGGGTACTTAAACCCTCCGTCCCGGCGGCGAAAAAATGCTTGACCTGCCCAGCCGGAAATGGTTTGATAGGGTGTGTTAATTGCCGGGAAGTTGCGTCGATGGAATCATCGTTATTGATGCTGTATTTCGGCGCCGCACCGGCTTGCCGTTGCGGCGGGCTGGCGACAGCGGCCCGCTCCTGCATGATTTTGCCAGCCAAAAGGGTCAATTGGGCGGCGATGTCTTCTTCGTGGCCCAAGACCGCGACCACACGGGTATTCTGGTGAAGCGAGGCGGCGTTGTCGGTCGCATAGCAACCGGTTACCACTAGGCTTGCCTGTGGGTATGTCCTGGCCAGGCGCTGGATTAGCCTGCGGCTCTTGCCGGCGGCGACACCTGTGACGCAGCAGGTATGGACCACGCATAAGTCGACGGTGGCACCATCGGCAGCGTCGGTCAGGCCCGCCTGGCGCAAGGTTTCAGCAATGGCGGCCGATTCGTATTGATTGACCTTGCAGCCCACTGTGGCAACGGTAAATCGCGGCATTGGTCAATGGCACCTGGAATATGGATGTATGGCTACCAGGCCAGCCCTCGCCGCTGCAAGGGCGAAATCGCCGTTACAGCGAGGGCAGGCAAGAACAGAACAGGCACTGGATTCCGTATAAAAAATAGGCCTAGCTACAATCAGTGAAGCCATGGAAAAGCCAACAAGGCACCTACAGAGATTTCGGCCTTGAACGCCGAACGCTCGGCGGCTACAAGAAGCGTATAGTAACGGCCCCGATGGGATAAAGGCAAGCGCCGGAAGAGGCGGCGAAGGAGTAAACCGATGGCGGCACCAACAAGCGTATGGGGCATAGACATCGGACAGTGCGCGTTAAAAGCCCTGAAACTGCGCGAAGTGGAGGGGCATCTGCAGATAGAAGCGTTCGACATCATCGAGCACGAGCAATTATTGTCTGCCCCCGGCGCCGACCGACCGCAACTGCTCCGCCGATCGCTGGAGCAATTCCTCTCCCGAAACGACCTGACCAACTGCCGAATAGTCGTTTCCGTTCCGGGCCAGACCAGTTTCAGCCGTTTCGTCAAGATGCCGCCGGTCGATATAAGGAAGATACCCGACCTAGTTCGGTTCGAAGCCGAGCAGCAAATTCCCTTCAACATAAACGAGGTGGTCTGGCGCTGGCAGTCTTTCCCGGACCCCGACAGCCCGGACATTGAAGTCGGCCTGTTCGCGATAAAGCGGACCGATGTCTACTCCGTGCTGGACCCGTTCCGAGAGATGCTCGTCGACGTGGACGCTGTGCAGATGGCGCCGCTGGCGCTATACAACTTCATGACGTACGATCAGCAGATTGCCGCTGATGGCGCCACCTTGCTGTTGGACATAGGCGCCGAGACCACCGACCTTGTCGTCGCCGACGGACCCCGTCTGTGGACGCGTACGATCCAGCTTGGTGGTAGCAACTTTACCGAGGCGCTTGTCAAGGCCTTCAAGCTCAGTTTCGACAAGGCCGAGAAACTCAAAAGATCCGCCGCCACCAGCAAGTACGCTCGGCAGGTCTTCCAGGCGATGCGCCCGGTCTTCTCCGACCTTGTGCAGGAGATCCAGCGGTCGATCGGCTACTACACCAGCCTGCACCGCCAGACGCGGTTTACTCGAATATTGGGGCTGGGCAACGGGTTCCGACTGCCTGGGATGCAGAAATTCCTGGGCCAGAACCTCAACGCCGAGGTCGTGCGTGTGGACTTGTACAATGCACCGCAGCCTTCACCCATGATTAGCATGCCTCAGTTCACTGAGAACGTCTTGGGTTTCGCGGTGGCGTACGGATTGGGGCTGCAGGGGCTTGAGCTGGCCAATATCAATACAAGCCTGCTGCCCAACGAGATCGCCTCGGCCCGACGGTGGTTCAAGAAGAGGTTGTGGTTCGCCGCCGCCGCGGCACTGCTGATCGTGGCGAGTCTGAGCCTTGCCGGCAGAGTTTACAAAGACAAAAGCCAGTTGAAACGGGAGCCGGAGGAACGGATTAGAGCCAACAGGATTCTGGAGGAATATAGCCGGCTGCAAGAGCAGTACAACCGGGTAAGAAATCAGGGTGATGCGGAGAACAGACAGGCAGAACAACTGTTGAAGGTCCAGGGTTACCGCAGCTTCTGGCCGGATTTGCTCGCCGTGCTGAGCGAGTCTATTCTGGCCGCCGCCCCAAATCAGCAGTTGATGGTCGAGGGCAACGTGGAGCAGCTGCGGAAGATACCGCCCACCCAACAAAAGTACCTCGACATAAAGTCACTTAAGACTGACTTCATTCCAGACCTCAGCGCCCCGGGAGCGAAGGTGTTGATCAGCGTGGGTTCGGGCCAGGGAGCAGGTGCCACACCCGGGGTCGGAGGCGCTATGCCAATGGGGGGAAGTCCCGGTGGATTCGGCGGCGGAGGGATGGCCTATCCTGGCGGCGGAGGGATGGCCTATCCTGGCGGCGGAGCCGCGCAGGTAACGGGCCCAGCGACGGCTGGTGGAGAACGCGGGTTCCGTGTGACGTTGACCGGGCGATGCCCAATGAACAAAGACGCCACGACGACGCTGCTGGGGATACTTCGGGAAAAGTCCAAGCAGTTGGTCGAGGATAGATTCAAAGGTGAGATGGAAATAGTCAACGTTGGATTCATCAGGTGGCTTGAGCCTGGGAGCATTTCCGGCGGGAGCCCCGGCATGGAAAGGCTAAGGCCACTGTCGGGACAGTCGGCTCTTCCAGGCGGAATGCCGATGCCGAACATGCCCGCATCGCCCGGTTTTTTACAAAGGCCACCTGGGTCCGCCGGGACCGGGACTTCTCAGCAGCAGGAAGAAGACCTCGGCCCCAAGGATATAACCGGCCGGCCGATTGCCGACGATATTGAGTTCGAGTTTGCCTGGGTCATCAAGGTTGTTGGCGACGGGCTGGCGGCGCCGGCCAAACCGGAAGGGCAGCAAACCGGCCGATAGATAGGCCGGTAGACAAAAAATGGTATGCCTGAGCCGTCGGGTTTGTTGGGTGGGCGGCTCGGATGGCTAAATATGGCTTTTATCAAGAAGTATCTGTTCTTCATCATACTGATCGCCTGCGTCGTCGCCTTTGCGGGCGGCCCGTTGGTCGCCATCGTGTTGCCAATGCGTTCGGCGACTAAGGAGTTGGTTGATCAACGGGTGAATGTGAGCAAGTCGCTTCTGAACCTGCGGCGATCGGGCCCAAACCGAAACCAGCTGCTCGCCCAGCAGGAGTATGTCGATCAGGTTCGGCAGGAGTTCAAGAATCTGATCGCCAAGGCCAACGAGATGAACCGGCAGGACTGGCAGCCACTGAACGTGGTGATCAAGGGGACCGATCCGGGGAACGATCAGACCATTGCCGTTTTCCCAGTCGATAGGGAGGTTTACGAGGCTCGCCAGATCCCCCTAAGGTTCGCCCAGGCGTATGATAAGGCCATGGTCAAGCTGTTGGCCCAACTCAATCCGGCCAGCCCGCCTACGGGCGAGGAGATTACCCTGGCAGCCGACCGGATGCAGAGACTGATCGAGAAGGCACCCGCCCAGGATGAAACAGGCAGCGACGGCCAGATCCTACCGCCCGGTGTATCACCGGCCTCGGGATCTCGCGAATACCGGCCGATGGGATCGCCCGGATTTGGCGGAATGACGGAGCCCAGTCTAGGCCCCACGGGATGGCCGATGACACCCGGCAGTGCCATGCCGCTCAGCAGGGGCATGTCGCCTGGCGCGGGCAGGATGGATCGGTCGGCCGGGACAAGCCTGACTGCCTCACAAGAGGCGATGGAGCGTGCGATCGCGGAATTGAAGATCAACAAGGCCGACGACCCGGCCAGACCGATCTACGCCGACGCAAGCTCATTGTACCATTACGGCCTTCCCACTAACGTTGCGCCAAAGATCGAAGACATGTGGAAGGCCAACGTCACTTACTGGCTCCAGGAACACGTTGTCGAGGCTATCATCGAAACCAACCGCGAGGTGACGAGTCGCAGAAGCATTTTAGCCGGGGCCCGCAGCGAGCAAGCCAATACCATCGCGAATGCGGCAGTCAAGCGGCTTGTCAGCGTAAGTATGGGTGGCGGGACCGGTACCGTCGGTGTTAGTCCTAGCGAGTCTACTAGGGGGGATGTGTTGCTCTATGATGGCGAGGCGAGGTCGGCCGGCTCGACACAGGCCCAATCCACCCCGGGCTTCGGCGGCGGCGGGATGGCTACCGCCGGTCGTCAGGTTGCCGGGGCCTCAACCCC
>JABMQG010000107.1 GCA_013203365.1 Planctomycetota bacterium
GTAACGTCGGTCAGGGCGCTCAGCGATTCGGAATAACGCGTATCATCTACGAAAACCTGGTTGGGGTCGTCCGGCAGTGAGATATAGTATACGTTGGTCGCCCCGACCTGCTGCCATTCACCCGCCTGAACTTCGCGTGTGCCTTCTACCACCACGCTGTCGGTTTGGTAGGCCGCCAGTTTGATGAACTGGACGTCGGAACTGTAGTACTCGCTGCTATTGGCGAATGAGCTTATCTCGCCGCGGTAGACCCCCTCCTTGATCCAGACGGTATCTCCCTCATCGGCCGTGGCCGCCGCCTTGACTATCGTCGCCCAAGGCAGGGCCTCCGTCCCCGGATTGCCGTCCGAGGCCGACAAATGGCCCTGATCGACGAAATACGTCGTCAATAATAGACGTTGCTCGAGGGTTTCAAAGCACGGCAGCGTTTCAAAGGAATTCGGGAAGCGACTCTCACGCTGGGGATTACCTACATTAGCCATGCTTTCCCTCTCCTCTGGCAGCCTGGCTTAGGCTCAGCCATAATTACGTGCCTCCCCCACGCAAACAGCAGCACTGCCGCGTACAATCCGTGGAATGAACAAGGCAAATTCCTCCACGAAGTATTATTATAAACAAATCCTCATTGAAGTCAATTGTTTTCCTGCTCAGGACTCAATTCAGTGTGCACCCTCGGATTGCGGTGGTTCAGCTGCTTATTGAAGAAAGAGCTGAGCATCGTCGTCGGCCCGAGCGAAATCCTGCAAATTCTCGGTATCATGCTCTTCGAGAGGGTTTCTGTGCATACAGTGCCTACGGAAGTTGCTCCCAAGACTGCACCGAAGGGCATTGTAACCAAATTGTTACTGTTCAACTCTTAACCGATCGGTAGTGATCCGAAGTTTTCTTTTCAACCTCCAGCGACTATAATGTCTGCCTTTCAGTGCGATCGTCTGCCCCGAAACCATGGTGAAGATGTGAATCATGCGGATAATTGTTCCTATAAAACAGGTACCCGAAACTAGCGCGGTCCGATTGGACGAGCAGACCGGCACGATGATCCGCGAGGGAGTCGAGGCGATCGTGAATCCCCTGGACCTCTACGCCATCGAGTTGGCAATCCAACTCCGCGAGCAGCTTGGCGGGGAGGTCGTGTCGATCTCTATGGGTCCACCCAAAGCCGCGACGTCATTAAGAGAGGCCGTGGCAATGGGATGCGATCGCGGCGTGCTTCTGTCTGACAAGGCGTTCGCCGGATCGGATACTTGGGCAACGAGCTACGTTCTGTCCGAAGCGATCAGGCGGATAGGGGTCTTTGACCTGGTGATCTGCGGCGAACGTGCCACCGACGGTGACACCGGGCAGGTGGGCCCGGGGATTGCCGCCTTCCTGAATCTGCCGGTGGTGACCTACGTAGCCAAGGTTGATAGCGTGGACAACGGCACTTGCCGCGTTCGGCGCCGCGTAGAGGACGGCTACGAGCTGCTGGAGGCCTCGCTCCCTGTTGTTCTGACGGTCGTTAAGGAAATAGCCAACCCGCGTCTGCCAACACTGCGGGGCAAACAGCGGGCCAAGGCCGGAGATATCCCAGTCTGGGACGCCGAACTGCTGAACCTTCAGGCCGGGCAAACAGGCCTTTCAGGCTCGCCCACGCGAGTGGTGAAGATATTCAAGCCGAAGCTTGCCCGCCGATGCGAGAAGCTCAACGCGCTCGACGAGCAGGGTGTTGAGCTCGCAGCCGACAGATGTGTCGAATTTCTCCGGGAAAGGAACTTGCTGTGACCGCCTTCCAGGGAGTATGGATTCTCGCCGAGCAGTCCGCTGGGCGGGTGCTGCGCATATCTCACGAACTGCTCGCCCGCGGGCGGGAGTTGGCTCAGAAGCGAGGGACGGACCTGACGGCTGTGCTGCTGGGGTGGAATGTTTGCCGGGAGGATTTGCAGGAACTCATTGAGCGCGGCGCCGACCGCGTCGTGGTGATGGAATCGCCTGTGCTGGAACACTTCCTCGTGGAACCGGCGGCCGCGGCCCTGGCGGAGATTATCCGGCAGTACAAACCCGAGATCCTGATAGCAGGCGCCACCTCAACGGGTCGAACGCTCATGCCATACGTCGCCGTTGGAATTCACACCGGCCTGACCGCCGACTGCACGGTCCTGGATATCGAAGCCGGGACCGGCAATCTGCTCCAGACACGACCGACGATCGGGGGCAACGTGCTCGCGACGATCAAGACGCAGAACGATCGCCCACAGATGGCTACGGTTCGCCCTCGGTCGACACGACCGGCGCCGCGCGACCCGGGAAGGCGTGGCGAGATAATTCGGCTCCAGCCGCCGGAAGACCTGCCACCCGGGCGAATCAAAAGGCTGGGTTTCGTACCCGATCAGGACGAGCACCCCCTGGCTGACGCAGACGTTGCCGTGGCCGTCGGAAGGGGGATCAAGAAGGGCGAGAACATTCCACTGGTGCAGCGGCTTGCCAACTCGCTTGGCGCCGCCCTTGGCGCCACCCGAGACGTTGTGGACAGGGGCTGGCTGAGCTATCCTCACCAGATCGGGCTCAGCGGGCAAACGATAACCCCCAAGCTGTACGTTGGCGTGGGAGTCTCCGGAAGCATCCAGCACCTGGCGGGAATGCAGACCTCCGAAACCATAGTAGCCGTCAACAACGATCCGGACGCCCCCATCTTCCAGGTTGCCGACCTGGGGATAGTCGGCGATCTGTTCGAGGTAGTCCCGGTGCTGACCGAGCGGATCAAGCAGTCCAGGAGCAGTTCATGAGGCCCAACGCCAGGTACAGCCCGGTTACCTCTAAGATTGTCGATCGGCTCAAGGCGATCGTTGGCGAGCGGTTTGTCATCCACGGCGATCCGGAGAAGCTCGAGCCGTTCTCTCACGACGAAATCCCCGACCTCGCCTACGCTCACGCACCGGAGGCCGTCGTCCGCCCGAACACAACCCAGCAGATTGCCGAGATCATGAAGCTGGCCAACCGCGAAATGATTCCGGTAACCCCCCGCGGCGCCGGCAGCGGGCTTTCCGGCGGGGCCGTGCCCATACACGGCGGCATTGTCGTCCTCATGGATCGGATGAATCACATCTTGGAAGTGGACCGCGAGAACATGATGGTCGTGGTGGAACCGGGCGTAGTAACGAACGACATCAACGCAGCCGTCCGCGCGGAAGGGCTGTTCTACGCCGGATATCCCATGAGCTTGGAGACTTGCTACATCGGCGGCAACGTCGCCGAGAACGCCGGGGGCGGCAAGGCTGTCAAGTACGGCGTCACTGGACGGTACGTTGTCGGCCTCGAGGTCGTAACGCCCACGGGCGAGATCATTCAACTCGGCGGAAAGTTGCTCAAGGACGTCACCGGATACGACCTTATCTCGTTGATGGTCGGTTCGGAGGGAACGCTTGGTATCTTCACGAAAATCACATTGCGCCTTCTCCCGCTTCCCAAGGCCAGCGCCGATTTGCTGTGCCTTTTCTCCAGCGCCGCCGACGCCATTGCCGCCGTCCCAAAAATCGCCATCGCCGGCGGCGCCGTGCCGACGTCCATCGAATTCATGGACAGCACCTCAGTTCGCAAGTCATGCGAGTACCTCAACGAGTCCCTGCCGTACCATGAAGCCGGTGCGATGCTGCTGATAACGGTCGACGGGCCCGAGTCCGAGCAAGTCGAGCGCCAGTACGAGGCGATTGGTGAGCAGTGTCTGCGGTCCGGTGCGATCGAGGTTTACGTTGCCGACAACGCGACCACCTCCGAGAGGATCTGGAGGGTGCGGCGGAACATCCCGGAGGCCTTCTCCGTCATCTCCACACATCAGAGCAACGATGACCTCGTCGTTCCGCCGGCCAACATACTCCAGATGGTGGCGGGAATGGAGAAGCTCGCACAAAAACACGGCGTATCGATCCCAGCCTACGGCCATGCCGGCGACGGTAACCTGCATACCCGCATCGTCAAGGCCCCAGATATGACCCTGGAGCAGTGGCATGGGCTTCTGCCCAAGGTTCTGACCGAACTGTACGAACTGACGGCCAGGCTGGGAGGGAAGATCAGCGGGGAGCATGGCATCGGCCATAAGCGAAAGAAATACATGCCCATGTTCGTCTCCCCGGCAGCCTTGGAAATGATGCGAGCCATCAAACGCGGCCTCGACCCCAACAACATCCTGAACCCCGGCAAGATCTTCGACGTGTAGCATGTCGGGGAAATCCAATTAGCAACCATGCGTCAAGCCGACAACGGTATGGAAAGCTAACCCGGATATTGCATGAGATTTGCCGAAGTTTGCATAGCGCGAAGGCCTTACTTTCTGTAGCATAGGGACTTGCAACAAGTTCCTTGCTCAAAAAGAAAGGCCATCGACATGACATGACCAAAACCCGGATCTGCCTGCGGGGGAAAGGGGGGTTTTTGTGCCTCCGTTGGCAATGCGGCCCCAAAACAAACCAA
>JABMQG010000108.1 GCA_013203365.1 Planctomycetota bacterium
GCCACCCAGGGGTACTTTCACAGCCCGCGACTTCGGCGAGCACTACACCAAACGCCAGGTGACGGGCCGTTCGACTTGGCGATTGGGTATTCCTCCAGCACGCTGGACCTGCTGACGGCGGCGCCGGCGAGGGCGCGGATTATGGACCTCGTCGACGTCGACAGCGCCAAATGGGCCGGCTACGCCCAGTCGGCTCGACCGCCGAAAAACTGGCTGTATCGCATGGAAGCCGACCGCGTCCGCCGGCTGGAACGCCGCGCCGTGCACACCTGCGAGGCAGTTCTGGTCGTCAGCGAGGCCGAGATATCGGCCATGGAAGGGCCGTGTGAAAAGATACATGCCGTGGGAAACGGCGTGGACCTGGACTTCTTCGCCCCAGCCGACCCGCCGGCGGACGATCGTCCTTCGCTGGTGTTCACCGGCACAATGGACTATCGGCCCAACGCCGAGGGGGTTTGCTGGTTCGTCAAGCAGGTCTGGCCCGTCCTGCGGAAACAACTGCCGACGGCGACCTTTACCATTGTCGGGCGAGACCCCACAGTCGCAGTACGCCGGCTCGCGAACGTCCCAGGCGTTTACATCACAGGCACAGTGGCCGACGTGCGGCCTTACCTCGCCGCCGCCTCGGTCGCCGTCGCGCCGCTTCTGATCGCCCGGGGAATTCAAAACAAGGTCCTCGAGGCCATGGCCATCGGACGGGCCGTGGTGGCCTCGCCGGCTGCTTTGGAGGGGCTGGATGTTCGTCCCGGAAGCGATGTGCTGGCAGCCGAGACACCCCAACAATGGCAGCAGTGCCTTACACAACTGTTGACCGACGCCGCCCGGCGCAAGGCACTGGGCCTTGCCGCCCGCCAGCTTGTTGAACGACTCTACAGCTGGCCTGCCCGAATGTCGGCATTGATTGACCTGTGCCGACAGCTTACCGAGTGATTCTTCACCAGCCCCTGCCGGTAAAACGTGCCGCGTGGGAGTTGCCGCCTACCGCTGAAGCGCATGCCAACGTCCAAGCCACAGCAGCGCCCACAGCCGGTGCCGATGGTCGGCCTCACCGGCGATGTGGGAGTCGATGAGCTTGGTCAAGGCCGTACGCTTCAGCCAGCCGGTGTCGATGAACGATTGGTCCAGCAGCGTCTCTTTCAGCATGCCCAGCATTGGGCCGCGTAGCCAACTGTCGATCGGCACGCCGAAACCAGCCTTCGGCCTGTGAAAGACTTCCACAGGCAGCATGTGACCAAAGGCCTCGCGCAGAATCACCTTGCCGCGCCGCCTTGAGACCTTCAGTTCTGCCGGAAGCGACATGCCCAACTCCGTTATGCGATAATCCAGCATCGGGCTGCGAAGCTCCAAACCGCCGGCGGCGCCAGTGATGTCGGCCTTTACCATCTGGTCGTCGGGAAGGTAGGTCAGTACGTCGTGACGTTGCGCCGCGAGCAGTTCACTGTCGCACTCCCCTTGCTCGTACAGATCGGTGAACCAGTCGCGCGGACCGGTCAACGTGAATTGCTCGGCCAGCTCGTCGGTCAGCAGTTCATCCAGCATCAGCGGCCCGAACAGCTCACGGTAGCTCAGGTAACGCAACGCCGGCGGCGCGTCCATCGCCCTGGCAAAACGGGCGAATCGCCGAAGGGATGATTTCTCGTCACGCGGGGCGAACGAATCGGCCAATACCCCGGCGGCCGTCAGCAGCGAGGCCTTCATCGGTGACATCGTCTCGCCCAGCCACATCGCCCTGTGCCGATCATAGCCGGCGAAGGCCTCGTCGCCACCATCGCCGCACAATGCCATCCCAACATGCTCGCCCGCCGCTCGGCAAAGCAGAACCGTCGCCAATACACCCGAATCACCGAACGGCTCATCGTACTGGCTAACTAGCTCGTCCAGCAGATCCCCCGCGCTGGCCGTCAGAACTATCTCGTGGTGGCTCGTACCGAGCTGCTCTGCCACTCGCCGTGCGAAAGGGCGCTCGTCGAATCGCGACTCGGCAAAACCGGCCGTGAAGCTCTTCACCGCCCCGGCCTCGCCAATGGCCCGGCACACCAGGGCAGCCACAATGCTTGAATCCACCCCGCCGCTCAGCAGAACCCCGAAAGGCACGTCGGTCGCGAGGCATTTAGCCACCGAATCGGCGAGGGTCTCTGTTACGGCCTCGATCGCTGCGTCACGCGTCATCGGTTTGGCCGCCGTCGGTGGCTGCCACCAGCACTGCGGGCGACCATGGGATGTACCAAAACTGACGTGGTGGCCTGCCCTGAGCTTACAAACGCCAGCCCAGATGCTCCTGGGGGCCGGGATGTAGCCCACCGTCAGGTACATGCCCAGTGCTTCGGCGTCGATTGTCTTTTTCGCCTTCCCACAGGCCGGCAGGGACTTGCCCTCGGTTGAAAAAACCACCCCATTGTCCGTCAATGCGTACCATACATGCCTTACGCCCAACCGATCGCGAACAAGGTGCAGTTGGCCCTTGCGAGAGTCATGGATGGCCAGGGCGAACGACCCTTCCAGCATGCCGAGCATCCCCAGTCCATGGCGAAGGTACAGCGCCAGCAGAACTTCCTGGTCACCGCTGGTCCGCAATTCCGCGCCGGCGCCCGCCAGTTCGGTACGAAGCTCGCCAGAGTTGTAAATCTTTCCGTCTAACGCCAGAGCCACCACCCCGCCGGCGCTGGTCGTCGGCTGTTGCGAGCCGGTCGGGTCGATTGTGCAAAGCTGGTCACAGCTAATCGCGCATCGCCCGTCGGTGCTGAGGTACGAGCCGATTTCATCTTGGCACTTGTGTCGCAGCTGCTGGGCTGCGCGCATTGCCAGTTGCCTATCCGCTCGCGCGGGGCCTTGGCCAAACAGGAACTCACCCGCAAAACCACTCATAAGCCGCATTCTAGTGTCGTCCTCCGCGTAGACAAAGAACTTACCGGTTCCGGTCTCTGAGATATTCCGGCATGTACCTCTGCCAGCATCGCCAGGCCGCTTCCGGCTGGCGCATATGCCCGCCACGAATCTTGTGATGCTCGGTGCGGAAGCAGCGCTGTTGGCGAAGCCAGCGAAACGCCGCCCACGACTGCTTGCCGATCGGGCTGAACTCGTCCTTGCCGTGAAGTATGATTACAGGCAGCTGCCGAACGTTTTCCGTAACGTTTACCTGCTCAAAGATGCTCGTTTGGCTGTTGCAGGCCCTTGCCACCAGCGCGCTGAATTCGGTAGGGTTGCGAAGACCCGTGTAGTACATCGGGTACCCCCCGGCAGAAAATCCAGTAAGCAAAATCGCGCCGGGTGCGATGTTGTATCTTCTCCGCATGTATCGCAGAGACTCCAGAATGGTCTGTTCGTCTCGCTTCAGATCTTCCAGC
>JABMQG010000109.1 GCA_013203365.1 Planctomycetota bacterium
CCCAGGCTCTGCGCTGAGATGCCGATGCGGGCGCCGTTCATAAGGCTCATCACGTAGGTGATCAGTCCTCGCTGTCGTTCGCCTATCAACTTGGCCGGGGCGTCTTTGAAGAACAGCTCGCAGGTCGGCGAACCGTGAATACCGAGCTTATTCTCCAGCCGGCGGACCTTGACCCACGGGCCCCGATCCACCAGCAGAACGCTAAGTCCTCGGCCATCCGTTATTTCCGGCTCGGTGCGGGCGAGAACCAGTAATACATCCCCGCAGCCGTTGGTTATGAACCTCTTGACACCGTTGACCCGCCATTGGCCGGTTTCGTCCTGGTGCGCCTCGACCTTGACCGCCTGAAGGTCGCTGCCGGCGTCAGGCTCGGTCAGAACCATCGCACCGGTCAGGTCGCCCCGTGCCATAGCCGGCAGGTACTCCTGCTTGATCTGCTCGTCTGCGAAGGCGTTGATGGTCTCGGCGATGCCCTGGAGCCCGAAGATGTTCATCAGGGCCGCGTCGGCCCGGGAGACGATTTCGTTGGCCATGGTATAGATGAGGTTCGGGCAGTTCAGGCCGCCGAGCCGATACGGCAGTGTGAATCCCATCATGTCGGCCTGGCTCAGACGCTTCAGCGCCTGCCTAATGCCGGGGGCATACGTCACCGAGCCGTCATCGTTCAGAACGTTGCCTACCTGGTCGGTTTCCTCCGCCGTCGGGGCGATGACCTCACCGGCCAGTTCGCCGACCGTGTTCAACAGTCGGCGGTAATTGTCGATTGCGTCGGCGGCGTCGGTAGGGGCGAAGTCGCACTCCCGGCAGAATCGAAAGCCATCCTCGACGATCTCAGCCAGAGCGGCTGTGTCCATGTGGTCAAAAAGGAACTGGATGTCTTCGTTGTCTGTATAGAAGTTAGGCATTTGAGCCGGCTCCCAGTTTGGTTTTACGCCCTGATTCCGCTGTTGGCAAATTGCTGTCGATTCTACCGCCGGCGCGAATGGCCTTGATAAGCTTCGGGATGACCACGTTCAGGTCGCCGACGATTCCATAGTGTGCGACGCCGAAGATCGGCGCGTCTTTGTCGGTGTTTATGGCCACAATCTTGGCCGACTCGGCCATGCCAGCGCGGTGCTGAACGGCGCCGCTGATGCCCACGGCGATGTACAGGGCGGGCCTTACCGTCGTGCCAGTCTGGCCGACCTGGTGGTCGCGATCGATGTAGCCCAGGTCCACGGCCGCTCGTGACCCGGCCACCGCGGCGCCTAGGCAGTTGGCCAGGTCCCAGCACAGCTTAAAATTCTCTCGCGACCCCACACCAGCCCCGCCGGAGACGATCACGCGGGCAGATTTGAGGTTGACCTTCTTCTGCGTGCGACGCGACTCGATGATCTTCAGCGGCAGTTCCGTGCCATTGAGGTTCACATCGCAGTCGATAACGTCGCCTTTGCGGGTTGCGTCGGCTTGAAGCATGGGCATTACGCCCTCACGCACCGTCGCCATTTGCGGCCAGCGGTCGTAGTTGATGATCGTCGCGATGATATTGCCGCCGAACGCCGGGCGGATCTGAAGCAGGAGGTTCTCGTGCTTGCCCTGGCCTGCCGGCAGTTCGTGGTCTCCGATCTGAAGGTCGGTGCAGTCGGCGGTCAGGCCGCATTTCATCGCGCTGGCTATGCGGGGGGCCAGGTCGCGACCGATGGGCGTGGCGCCGAACAGGCAGATCTGAGGCTTGTGGGCGTGGATAAGGTCGCACAGAACCTTGGCGTAGCCGTTGGCCTGATAGTAGCCCAGTCGCGGCTCCTCGGCGAGGTATACCTTATCGGCCCCGTAGGCGATCAGCTTGCTCGCCAAATCCTTCACTCCGTCGCCCAACAAGACGGCCGCCAGCTTGACGCCTAGCTTGTCGGCCAGTTCCCGGCCCTTACCGAGCAGTTCAAGCGGCACTTCGCTGAGCGCGGCAGCTTCCTGCTCTGCGAAAACCCAAACCTCACCTTGCCTGTTGACTTCTATCATGGCCTATGTTCCTTAACGCCAAAAGACGCCGAAAGACGCCGAAAGGCGTTGCTCCCGACTGCGTTCCTGTCAAAATCCGCCGACTTTCGACACGTTATCCGATGGTATGGTCCGTGATAAGTTCTTCCACCATACCCGCCACTGCTTCATCGGTGGCCTGGACGGACTTATGGCCTTTGCCGGTGAGAACGATCGACTGGATGCGGTGGACTTTCGTCGGGCTGCCTTCCCGGCCGCACCATGTGAGGTCGGCGCCGATATCCGCGAGGGTCCACTGCTCTATTTGGAGGTTCTTCTCGGCCAGCACGGCCATTTGCGTCTGAACCTGTGCCGAGCGGGTCGCCTGGTCGGCGTCAGGCATTCTGGCGGCCAGATCCATCTCCACCTCCACGCGGGCACGGGCCTTCTTGTACTTCATCATCCGCCGGCCGGCCGACGGTCGCGGCATGGGTGCGCCGTCCAACACCGTCAACAGAACGGGCAGTCGGCACTCTACCAGCTCGAAGCCGTTGCCTATGTTCCGTGTAACGCGTATGGTCTGCCCGTTAAGTACGTGCAGTTCCTGTACGCAGGTGATTTGAGGTATGCCCAGTTTCTCGGCCAACTGAGGGCCGACCTGGGCGGTATCGCCGTCTATGGCCTGTCGGCCGCATAGTACAACGTCCGACCGGCCGATTTTGCGCACGGCACAGCTAAGGATATAGCTTGTCGCCAGCGTATCGCTGGCGGCAGCCTTGCGGTCGGTGATTAGCACGCATCGATCGGCGCCGCGGTAGAAGCTTTCTCTGAGCACCTCACAAGCCGCCGGCGGGCCCATGGTCACCACGGCGACCGTCCCGCCGAACCGATCACGGATATCCAGGGCCATTTCGAGTGCGTAGAGGTCTTCCGGGTTGAAAATCGTCGGCAGCGCGGCGCGGTTGACCGTGCCGTCATCGTTCATGGCTTGGCCGGTAATTCGCTTCGTATCAGGCACTTGCTTGACAAGCACTACACAGCTGTATCCCATTTAGCCATACTCCTTAGTCTCGATAAACGCAAGCGTCGCGCCCATGCCGGGCCGACATCAGCAGGGGAACTTGTAAGTAATCCGGCCCGGTCAGTCAAGCTCAAACACACCGGTTCGTTCGACCCTTGGACTGCCGGGGCCTATCTTTCTTCAATCTTGGTTTGCCTGACGTGCCGTACCAATTCGATCGCTTGGCGGATGGCGGCCATCATGCTGCCAGGGTTGGCCTTGTTGCGGTGGGCGATGTCAAAGGCAGTGCCGTGATCCGGGCTGGTTCGGACCACCGGCAGGCCGAGGGTCAGGTTTACCGCCTCATTGAAGGCCAGTATCTTTATGGGGATCAGCCCCTGGTCGTGGTACATGGCTACGATGCAGTCGTAATTGCTTCGACGCTCGGGTGTGAACAGCGTGTCCGCGGGAAACGGCCCTTCCACATCTATGCCGACCTCGCTGGCCATGAGTATGGCCGGGGCGATTATGCGAGACTCTTCGTCGCCGAACCGCCCGGCCTCACCCGCGTGGGGATTTAGCCCGCAGACGCCGATCCGCGGATGCTCGCAGTCAAACCATGCTTTCATGGCATCGTTGGCCAAGTCGATCGGCGTGAACACCCGGCCAATGGTGAATCCGTTACGGATATCGAAGAGCTGCTCGTGGATCGTCGCCAAAACCACCTTCAATTGCGGGGCAACGAACATCATGGCCACCCGCTTGGCGCGGAAACTCTTTTGGAGCAGCTCGGTGTGACCGGCAAACTGCTCATACCCGGCAAGGGCCCAGGATTGCTTGGAGATCGGGGCGGTGACAATCGCGTCTATAAGCCCGGCCTTGGCCGCTTCTATGGCGTCCAGACAGAATGTCATGCTCGCCAGTCCGCCGGCCTTGCTCGGGCAGTGTTCCGCGGGGCCTGGCCGACTGAATTCGTCGTAGTCCAGCATGACGCAGTCCAGGTCGTACCGCCGGATGCTCTCATGGTGGTCGCGATACCAAAAGCACTCCAACTCGGCCAGGTCGGCGGCATAGCTGACCATCTCGTTGGACCCGAACACCACGTACTTCGCCGCGGCCCGCAGTTCCGGCGACGCCAAGGCCTTGACGATAACCTCGGCCCCAATGCCGGCCGGGTCGCCCATCGTGATACCTATTGTTGGTCTTTCGTCTTCCATCACCCAGGACCGTAATAAATTGACAACTGGTTGAAAGCTAATATCTGCACGTCTACGCAAACCCTGCCCGGCGGAGTGTTTCCAGCGTCACAGGCTCCGCGCCTTCACTTGGCCGGCCCAGAGACCGCCGAACGTACTTGCCGAGGATATCCGTCTCAACGTTCACCGTATCACCGACTCGCAACACGCCTAAGGTTGTCTGGGCCAGCGTGGTTGGGATCAGGGCCACGCCGAATCTCCCGTCGGCCAACTCCGCCAGCGTCAGGCTGACGCCATCGACAGCGACGCTGCCTTTGGTAACCATCTCATCGGTGAGAGGCCTGTCGCAAGCCAGGTGAAGCCTGTATTGCCCGCCCGTGCGGTCGACGCGGTCGACACGGGCCTGACCGTCGACGTGCCCGAGGACCATGTGCCCATCAAGGCAGTCACCCAGACGAAGCGCCCGCTCGAGGTTAACCCGAACGCCGGCCTTCAGTCGGCCCAAGGTCGTCAGGCCGAGCGTCTCGACGATCACGTCGAAGGCGGCTACTGCCCCGACGATCTGGACGGCCGTCAGGCAGGCGCCGTTGACGGCGATGCTGCCGCCCGCCGACAGGCCCTGTGCCAGCGGGCCGACCTCCAGCATCAGCCGCCGACCCGCCGGGATCGACTCAAGACTTTGCACAGTGCCGACATATTGTATGATACCGGTAAACATTGTCATCTTCGCAAAAGAGTCGTAAAAGGGCATGCTAGACCATCGGCAATGTTTTAGCAATCGGGGAGAATCATCTCAATCCTGGATTGATCGCTTGACAGCGGGTCGGCTGGGGCCATAATAGTGCCTTTCCCGGCATGGGCCTTACGTGCAAGGATTAAGGACACAAGTACTATGTATGCAATCATCGAGGACAGCGGACAACAGTTCAAGGTGAGCACCGGCGACGTCATTCGCGTGGACGTGCGGGACCTTCCCGAAGACGCCAAGCAAGTCACCTTCGATAGGGTCCTGCTGGTAAGCGACGAGCAGTCAGGCAAGATCGGTACGCCCCTGGTCGATAATGCCAAGGTGGTCGCCGACATCCAGAATACACTGGTCAAAGGCGACAAGATCGACGTAATCAAGTTCAAGCGACGCAAGGGTTACCGGCGAAAGCAAGGCCACCGCCAAAAATACCTTCAAGTCAAGATAGCCGAGATCGTCGCCTGAGAGACCCGCTTCAACCGGAAAGTCGGCTGGGAGATGCACGTAGTGGCCCGGCCGATTGGGGGCATAAGCCCGGTCTTTTGGATGAATCCCACCAAACCGGGGCTCGCATCTATACATAGTTTTTTATTACACGTTCCACGGCAAGCAGCGACCGGTGCAGCTTGGCACTGCGCCGGCATTGAATCCGTGTTGTTCCACCTAACTCGCAACAATCAAGCGAGTTGCGACGCTGCGCATCCTCAACCGTTTGGAGCGGTTTGGGCTTGCATGGCGAAGGACCGCTAAGGTTGTTCCGTCAGCCCGGGCCACTCATCCGTGCGGAAGGACAACGCTGGCAGGCCCTCTTTGTTGTAAAGGTTGCCGATGGGGTTGTCGGCCCAGGAATAACGCACTGCCGCGGGCTTGGGGACGTTGTCGCTCCAAACCAGAACGGTCTGACCGTCGATCTTCGCCTCTGCCCAGACCCATTTGCGGTCTTCCCCGGCGATGGCGAATCCCTTCAGCTGGCCGTCCTTGGCCGTCAGGCCGCTGCCGATGTGTCCGAAGCGGATGCGGACCTTATTGCCCTCGATGAGCGAGGACTGGTACTGCGGGCCACTGTGGACAAGCTCCTTGCCAAACGCCACGGCCATAGCCGACAGCGCCAGCCGACGGCCGACCTCCTGCTTATTGTGGGGGTGGATGTTGCCGGCATCGCCGATGTCGACGGCGGTGGCCATGCCGGTCTTGGGCAGTGAAAGCGTCATCTGCTGGGCCTCTCGCAGCTCCGGCCAGGTTTGCCGCTCGACGGGCATGTTCTGCGGGGCCATGTAGCTGGCCAACTCAACAAAGAGGAATGGCATGTCGTAGCCCCAACGCCGGCGCCAGTCGTTAATCATCAGGGGAAACAGCTGGCGATACTGATAGGCCTTGGCGGCGTTGGATTCGCCCTGATACCAGATTACCCCGCCCAAGGCGAATGGAATGAGCGGGTGGATCATACCGTTGTACAGTACGCTTAGGGTGTTGGCGTCGTCGTCCCGGGGCGGCGAGGTGGGTGGAGGCACGCTTAGTTTGGGCTCCAGGGCCAACTCGATCTTGTATTTCCAGTCGCCGGTAAGGGAGATGGTGCCGCCGTCGCCCTCGGCCAGGCCCAGGTTCATCTGTTCCGCCGGGCCGATCAGCCCGCCTCCGCCGAAGCGGTCAAAGACGCGCACGGCTATCACGTTTCGCCCGGCCTTGACCAGTGAGCCGGCCACGCGGTACTGCCGAAGCGCGAAGTATGGGTTGGGCGTCTCGATACCGATGGCGCCAACCTTAACCCCGTTGAAATACGTGGTGTCGTAGTCGTCCACCGCACCAAGGTTCAGGGCCAGCTCTTTGCCAGCCCAAGCCGAATCGATCTGGACTTCTTTGCGGAACCAGACGGACCCGTCAATATTCAGACCGTGGATTTCCCATATGCCCGGCGTCGGCATCGTCTTCCAGTCTGAGTCGCCGAAGTCGGCCTTGGCCCAGCCCATGGGCTCGCCCTTGTTGCCGGGGTCCTCCCAGTAGGAGGCCTTCTCCCACTCCTTGCACTTGGCCTGGTAGTCGGCCATGGCGGCTGGATAGTTCTTGTAAGCCAGATCATACTGCTTCAGGATTGCCTGCATGTCCGCACGGGATCGCAGGGCGTCCATCGAGGTCCAGGCTTCGATAAACGTGCCGCCCCAACTGGCGTCGATCAGGCCCACGGGTACGCCAAGAGTCTTGTGAATGTCGCGACCAAAGAAATACCCCACGGCCGAGAATTGCCTGACCGTGTTGCGATCGCAGACCCGCCACGAAGCCTTAAAGCCCGTTTGCGGATCCTTGGCGATACTTCTGGGGACCTGCAACAGCCGGATGGCCGGCCAATCGGCCTGAGAAACCTCTTTGTCGCCATTGATCGACTCCGGCACGGTCATTGCCATGTTGGACTGGCCAGAGCACAGCCAAACCTCGCCGATCATGACGTTGCTCAACGTCAAAGTAGTCTGGCCTTTGACCATAAGCTCAAACGGCCCGCCGGCCGGGAGCGCCGGCAGCTTGACCGTCCATCGGCCGGCAGAGTCGGATATAACCGAGCCGCTCTGAGAGGCCAGGCTCACGCTTATCTTCTCGCCGGGCATGGCCTTGCCCCAGATCGGCAGTGGCATGTTCCGCTGAAGCACCATGTTGTCGCCAAACACCGACGCCAGACACAATTCACCGCTCATGTCTTCTCCAATAAGAACAGATATGGAATCCCCTCCCCGGCCCTTCTGTGCGGCCTTGTCAATCCCCGCAATGCCCACAACGGACGCCAGGGCTATAGCGCCGGCGGCGATGCAGACGAACGCCCCCGCCGCCGGAGATTCTTCGGCTGACCATCTCTTGATGGCCGAGATAACCAGCCCGAGCACCGTAGCGGCGCTGCCTGGCACGCTGACGGCCTTCAATCTCATAGTTGTGTCCATGTGTTCACCTGAAGTTGTTTGAGGTCGTATGGTTTGGGCCCCCGCCACCGGATATCGCACGATTTTTCTTGACCTACATTTCCCACTTGGCCTTGCGTATCGTCCGCGATTCTATCTCCAAAGTAGATTTTAGCAAGCTGATTCTCTGGGCCGACTGGGTTTCCCGTGCCCGTCGATGGTCTGTAATCCCGCCGTTTTCGGTCTGCATGGCTCCCTTGCGAACCCATGCAGGCAGGCCGCGTCCGAGGCGATCCCAGCGCCATGAAATTCGAGCTTCAGACCGCCGTCTCAATCCGCTCGGCCCGCCGGCCGGCGAGCCAACCGAGCCAGTCGTCCATACCCTGACCGGTTTTTGCGGACAGCTCGATCAGGGGCGCGCGGGTGTTGATCCTAGACAGATCGTCCCGGACCCGCCCGCGGTCGAAGTCGAGTACGTTCAGCAGATCCACCTTGGTCAGCAGGATCACGTCGGCCGGCTGAAACAGCGTGGGATACTTGGCAACCTTGTCGTCGCCCTCCGGCACGCTCAGCAGTGCGACCCGCACGTGTTCGCCCAGATCGACACCGGCCGGGCACACCATGTTCCCGACGTTCTCTATGAACAGCAGGTCGATCTGGGCGAGGTCCAGGCTGTCGAGACCCTGGGCCACTTGCGCAGCCGACAGGTGGCATCCCTGGCCGGTGTTTATCTGCGTGGTCTGGGCGGTGAGCCTGGCCAGGCGTTCGGCATCGCGGGTGGTCTGCAGGTCGCCCACCAGCACCGCCGAGCGCAGATGACCGTCAAAGGCGGGGATCGTCTTTTCCAGCAGTGCCGTCTTCCCGCTGCCGGGCGCGCTCATTATGTTCACCGCCAGCAGCTTCGCCTCGTCCATTCGCCGACGATTGGTCCGGGCGACAGCGTCGTTGGCCTTCAGCACGCTTTCAATAACAGTGATCTTCATGGGCCGGTGTATCCTCTTGGCTCTTAAGTTTGGCAAACCACGGTCTGTAACAATATGTCATTGCCGTCGACGAGTCGAGCATCAGCCTGACCGCATTGCGGGCAGACGTATACATCCACGGACACCGCATACGTATTCCCGCACCGGCGGCACTCGGCCCGGGCCGGAAGCTCGGTAACCTTCAGTGCCGCCCCCTCGGCCGCCGTGCCGACGGCAAGCATCGCAAAGGCCTCAACAATCGCCTCGGGCACCACCTGCCTCAGAACGCCGACCTCGATCGTCACCTGCTCGATACGGACCGCTTCATGCTCGGCGGCAACGGCCAAGACGTTTCGAAGCAGGTCGGCTGCAATGGATAGTTCATGCATGGCAGGACTCACAAATGCGCTATCCGCAGGATAGAGAAATAAATGACGATCATCACGGCCGTGGCTAAGGCGGACGGCAGGAGCCGGCGGTAGACCGGCCCGAAGGTGGTCTTAAAATACTGGTTGCTCATGACATGACAAAGGTGCAGCGGGCTCATCATCTGGCCGAGGTGCCCGAAGCCGTAGGCTAACGCCACGTAGGTGTGCATCGACGCCCCAGCACCCATGGTCTCCACCAGGGCCACGACGATCGGAAAGCTCACCCCCACAAACCCGACCGCCAGGCCAACGAGCAGACCGGCGATGAACGGCAAGATCGCCACGACCAGCACAACGGGCACTCGCAGGTCCCGCAGCTCGGCGGCTATCTGCCTGGCCGCACCAGTTTGATCCAGCATGTGCTGAAAGATCATTACGCTGATAACCAGACCGGCCATGGTGTAAGGCACCTTGCCGGCGAATATCCTGCCCACCACAGACCAGGCGTGGTGCCTCAGCAGTACGGTCCAGACGATACTGACCAGAAGGCCGAAGATCAAAGGGGCGTAGCTGGTTATCGCCGATCCGGCCGAATGCCGAAAGGCCGTCGGCAGGTTCGGAACTATCGCCCAGGCCACGATGAATTGCATCGGCACCCAGACCAGCACAATCACCCAGATCGACGAGGTCGCGATGAGCAGTTTTCGGCTACTTCCCGGGGCGGCCGGGGCCGCTTTGGCGTGCAGGTCCGGGTTAAGCCCGCGAAACAGCAGTAGACCCGCCACCGCCATGAAGACCCCCAACGGCAGTTGATAGGCCGCCAGTGCCCAGTACGAACTCTTCGACAGCGCCATCGCCAGCATAACCCCGGGATACAAGGGCCACCAGTGCTCCCAGATATGGCGGAACCAATAATTGAAGGCCGACAGCACGCTTCCTCCGGCGTTGCCTCGCCCGGCGGCGGCCTCGACCATGGGCGCGGAAAAAACCGCACCACCCGGCATGGGCAGCAGACCGATAAGGGCCGGCAACGCCGCCATCGCCACCGCCGGCCGGCGAAGCAGGGCCTTGACCAGATCGACGATCTCCGTCATCTGCCCCCCGAACTGCATCATGCCGGACAGCGCCAGCAGCAATACGGTAACCACCGTCAGGGCGATGGCCCTCGGTTGAATCGCACCGGCGAACACGGTTAGGGGCACCTGTGAACCCGTCAGGCCGAACGCAAACCCCAGAACGACGGCCCCGGCGGCAATGGCCAGCGACAGTGGCACCCGCAGCCGTGACAGAACCAGGATCAGTGCAAAAACGCCGAAGCTGTAAGCCAATGCGTGCATCCACAACTTTTACCGCAACCACGCGGCAGAATCAATCGTAGGACGGCCGACATGACCCGACCCCGGCTGAACCGTTGCACCGGCCGGTGCCAAGGGTCATAGTATGCCTTGTGCCATAGTCGCCGTTGGAGAGGTTAGCCGGACTGATAAGTCCGGGCAGCTCGCGAGGAAAGGTTCCGATGCCCCAACCCTACCTGATCGAACTGAATAGCCGGCTGGCCAAGGCCCTGGCCAACTCCCCCGCCGGGCAGGCCGACGCCTGCGCCCGGTTCGTCCTGGCACACCGGCGTGCCGACGGCGGATTCACCGGGCGGGCCGGGCCGGCGGACTTGTACTACACCGCCTTTGCCTTGCGCATACTGGCCTTGCTGGGCCGGCTGGATAGTGACGTGCGTACGACCGCGGCCGCCTTCGCTGCCTCACAGCCCGCCGCCACGCTGGTCGACCTGGTTTCGCAATTGTTCGCGGCCTGCATGACGGCCGATCTCGCACACGTGCGCAAGGCCGGCCGATCGCACGCCGCCGCCGACCGGATTGAGG
>JABMQG010000110.1 GCA_013203365.1 Planctomycetota bacterium
CGAAACTTTTTTTTGCCAAACAAACCCATTTGTATGGGATCTGTTAGGTATCACCCGCCGTTCGCCGTCAGCCGCCTTTCCACTTTCTACTTACTACTGTCTCCCGCTCTGTGTGCATCGCACACACCTACCCCATAAGGCCGTATTTTTTCATCTTCTTGAAGAGCGTCGTTCGGTTGATTTGCAACTCGTCGGCCGTGGCTTGACGGTTTCCGCCGTGGCGGGCGAGGGTGGCTTGCAAGATCGCACTTTCTGGGCCGGCCAAGGCCTCTACGAGACTCATCGGATCTTCCGTAAGAGGAGAGACGGAAGTAGACCGCCCGGCACAGGCCAATACGGTCGCCGGCAGATCCTCCGGACAAATCCGGCCCTCCCTGCACAGCAGGACCGCCCGTTCTATGCAGTTCTCCAACTCCCGGACGTTGCCCGGCCAATCGTACCGCTGCATAAGGCCAATGGCCTGCTCACTCAATTCGACACCCCGCTTGCCGGACTGGGCAGTGTATTTGTCGAGGAAGTGTTTCACCAGAAGCTGAATATCGCCCGGCCGCTCGCGCAGTGCCGGCAGTTCGATGTTCACCACGTTGACGCGGTAGTAAAGGTCCTGTCGAAATCGGCCCGCGGCGACTTCCTCGGCCAGGTCGCGATTCGAAGCCAACAGCACGCGAACGTCCACAGTTTGGGTCACATTGGAGCCTACAGGCTCGAATTGCCGCTCCTGCAACACCCGCAGCAGTTTCACCTGCAATGCAGGCGAGGCCGAGGCGATCTCGTCGAGGAACAGGGTGCCGCGGTCGGCGGCGGAAAACTTGCCCTGCCTATCGGACAGGGCATTGGTAAACGCGCCCCGCACGTAACCGAACAACTCGCTCTCCAGCAGCGTTTCCGGCAGCGACCCGCAGGAGACCTCCACAAACGGCATGGTGCTGCGGGGGCTGTGGGCGTGAATCGCTCGCGCGATCAGGCTCTTGCCCGTGCCGCTTTCTCCGGTCATAAGGATAGTAGCCCGACTGTCGGCCACCGCCTCGATGAGCTCGAAGATCTTCAGCATCTTGTGATCGCAGCCGATGATGTTGTCCAGACCGAACCTTACTTCCAGTTGCCGGCGGAGTTGGCGGTTCTCCGCGAGCAGCTGCTGTTGCTGAAGGGCCCGGCGCACGCACATCCGAACGTCGTCGTCGATTATGGGCTTGGTCAGGTAATCATAGGCCCCATGCTTAATGGCCTCCACCGCCGACTCTATTGTGCCGTAGCCGGTAATAAGGATAACCACCAGGTCGGGGTAGTGTTTCCGAACGTGCTGGAGCAGTTCCAGCCCGCTGGAACCGGGCAGCATCACGTCGGAGAGCACCAGGTGAAAATGCTCCACAGCCAGCACCCTCATCGCCTCTTCGGTGGACTCGCAACCCACCACGCTGTAGCCTTCCATGCGCAGGAACTCGCCCAGCGAATCAAGTATGATCTGATCGTCATCGACCAGAAGAATTCGCTCGCCGTTAACCGGGTCTTTGCGTTCGTCGCTCATAAGCGATTATCATTCATTCTTTGGTTAGATTGTATTCATTCGTTAGTTAGGCTATCGGCGCATGGCCGACCCAGCCAACCACGCATCTGCACAACAGCGTTTGTGTTCCGACGGTCAATGAAACAACTCCCCGCCTTGGCTGCACGGGACCTTTACGGTAAAGACCGCCCCGCCGTTGGGGCCGTTGGCCGCCTCGATCGTGCCGCCTGCCCGCTCGACTATGCTCCTGCATATGCTCAATCCCAGACCAGTCCCCTTTCCGTTGGGCTTGGTGCTGAAAAAGGGCTCGAATATCCTATCGATCCATTCCTCCGGCAGTCCCGTGCCGGAATCGGCGAAAGTCACAGTCGCCTGCCCGTGCAGGACCCTGCTGTTGATTACCAGCCGGCCTCCGGGTGTCATTGCGTCGGCGGCGTTCTTCATAAGGTTGCACATGACCTGGAACAAGTCGCCAGGCACAAGGCTGCCCGATCCCGGGCCCATATTGCAGATCACCGTAACGGCGGCCGCGGCAATGGTCGGCGACATAGCCTCCGTGGCTTGATCTATCAAGGAACCCAGCGGCGCCTTATCCGGCCCAGCCCCTTCCGGACGCGAAAAACCCAACAATTCAGCCACTATGTTTGCCATTCGGCTCACCCCGTCCCGTGCCCTGGACAGGTACTCCGGGGCCTTGTCGGCCTGGCCCGTCTTGCACACTCGCTCAGCCAGTCCGAGGTAACGCCCGATGCCATCAAGCGGGTTATTCAACTCATGCGCCACTTGCGCGGCCAGCTGCCCCACCGCCGCCATTCGCTCGCTCATCGCCAGCCGCCGCTGCATACTCACACGGGAGGTCACATCTTCGACCAAGACGACGATGTTGGGAAACTGTCCGTCCAGTCGCCTGATGTGCACGTCGGCCAGCCGAATCGATCCGTCTGCCGACCGCAGGTTCAGACCGCGGTGACTGACCGGCTCGACGCCGTCGGGCAATCCGGCCAGCTCGCCCGGCCAGTCATGTTCGTCATCCTCGCCGGATTTGCCGTGAAGGGCTTCGCCCAGCGTTCGGCCAAGGGGCAGCAGCTTCCTGGCCGCCTTGTTTCGTCTGCGGATCACACCGTCAATATCGACAAGCAACACTGCCACGGGCAACGCTTCCAGTGCCGCCGCTTCCAGTTTTTCCGTTTGATCCTGCATAGAGTTGGTTATCGACGCTTATAGGCGGAATGTTTCACTAAATCAACAGTGTTTCAAAATAACAACACACAGAAGAACCCTAACACCTTACAAGTGAAACACCTTCTTTGGATGGATGGTTTGCCCATCGTGCGAGACCTCGCAAAGGGCAACCAGCCGGCCGGCCCCGTTGATCGCGGCTACGTAGGCACCTGCCGGAGGGCACTGTTGAGCCGGGGGGGGTATTATGGATCGGCCCATTGAAAGTTCCGCTTCTGCCCGGGGTTCCAGCGTTATTGTGGGCCAGCCCTGCACCGCCTGGTTGGCTGGCAGCAAGGCCTCGACGACGTTGTCGGGCGTAAGCTGATCCGCCTTGACGGCCTTATCGAGAGCGAAATGGCCGACCCGCGTCCGCGTCAGGGCCGAGCAGTAGGCCCCGCATCCCAGTCTCCGACCAATGTCCCTGGCCAGAGCGCGTATGTAAGTACCTTTGCCGCAATCGACCTCAAGTGTGGCGAGTCGGCCATCAATGGCTAACAGCCTAAGCGAACTGATGCTAACTGTTCGCGTAGGAATGTCCACGCTCTGGCCAGCGCGTGCAAGCTCATAGGCACGTCGCCCATCGATATGCACGGCCGAATGTGCCGGGGGCACCTGCTCGATTTCGCCTACGAACTCTCCCAGGACCGCACGCAGGTCATCTTCAGTCGGCGCCGCGGCGGCGGTCGGCGTGACGACGCCTTCGCTATCGTCGGTTGTCGAGGTGGCGCAAAAGGTCAACTCGGCTAGGTATTGCTTGGACTGGGCGGCGATAAACTCTGCCAACCTGGTTGCCGGCCCAACGCACACCACCAGCACACCGTTGGCAAACGGATCCAAAGTGCCGGCGTGCCCAACCTTTGTGCGGCGAGGCAGCAGCCGACGAATACCGGCCACTATGTCGTGACTGGTTGGACCGACAGGTTTGTTCACGTTGAGAAGGCCAAACATGCGCTAAGCATACAAGCCGACCTGGTAAATGCAAAACGCCGAATCTTTCCGCGGCCAACCGGTTTTTCAGTCTGCTCTAATGCCGTAGCGGCGGCCCTGCCGATATATTGAGGTGTGTGTCGGACATCGTGGTCTCTCAGACCTGCCGCACAGTCCGGCATCACAATGCAGGAAATTACGCCATGGATGCATACAAGTCGCACGTCAAGGACCTGCCGCTGGTTGAAGCACAGACGCGTTACTTCACGCTGGCACATGCAAACCGCGCGTTGGTGCTCGTACGGCGGATCATCTCTGACGTGCTGAAGAACTACCAGATCGTGATGGACCAGCAGGAAATCATGGAGTTTCACCAAACCCACGGTGCCAGCGAACAGGCCAGACAAAGCCAACAGAACATCCTGTGCATAATCGAGCGACTTCAGAACCTTGCCGACGAACTGACTATCTTGGGTGTGGAAATGAAGGACTGGGCGATCGGCATCGTGGATTTCCCGGCCGTCGCTGACGGTCGAGAGGTTCGGCTATGTTGGCGACACGATGAGCAGGCCGTCGGATTCTGGCACGAAATCGACGACGATTGTGCTGTACGGCGGAATATCGACACCCTGGCCGGTACACTGCCGTAGACGACTTGGGGCAACCGGCGGTACTTCAGAAACTCACCCTCACGACGACCATACGTCCAGCGCAACAACCTCTCTGCCATCTATCTCCAGCAGGTCCCACAACTCCTCCGGCGGCTGAAAATCGGCGCGTACCAGGTACGCGTACAGTTCACCGGCCTTGACTCCTGAGGTTCGCCACCGGCCCTGTGATGACAGTTTCAGCATCGCGGCATCCAAAGGCTGGATGTACCAGTGATCTGTCTTGGCGTACAGGATGACCTTGTAGAATGGGTTGGCCACGCCGGAAACCTGTCCCCGCACCCGCCTTGCTTGGGAGGTCCCGTAGACGCGGTCGTTGATGCCGATGCCGGCGGTCGGCCCCGGCAGGACCCATGCTTCGAAACCATCGCCGTCCACGCACGAGCCATTGTTCGCCTTGTCGTACAATGCGGTGTTTATCCGCCGAACGCCAGGCCCGAGCAGCAGTCCCCACGGCTGGCCGACGTCGGCTTGCAGGGTCGATCGTTTTGCCAATCGAACCCGCCCAATCGGCACCACGTTGACCACTTCGTCATCTTCGGTGAACCATTGCCCGTCCTGGCCTGCAGTAACACCGGCGGTGAAGACGGCCTGGAATGCACCAGTGAACCGGATGGATCTTATAGGACCTTGCAGGACGTCGATAACAGAGCCTTCGTTTGCGGCGTTGAACCGCATCGTCATCCCCCTGCCGTGCGCCTGGCCAGGCAGCAGGATGTCTGCCCCGTCGCACAGGTCATGAAGTCTCAACTTGCCGATCGAACCATCGCCGGTCATACAGATTCCGGCCCCTGTCAGGTCCACATTCTTACCTTTGAGACTGCCAAGCGCCGTCGAGCCGGTGATTCGTCCGACCTCGATGATCCCGTCTCCGCCCCTGGCCTTGAACAGCAGGGAGCTCTTGACCGACACGTCGTCCAGGACGATGTCGGTCAGCGTCACGGCGGCGGTGTGAATCACCAGTCCGCCGCTTGTCATGTCATAGCCGAGGGCCTCCTGCGTGAATCGCAAGGTGGCCGAGCCTCTTTTGAGTGTGATCTTCGCCCGCGTTCCGTCAGGGTCGGTGAAGGTGACGGACTTGGCCTGTGCCAGCTCGCCGGTGCCTATGACGATAGACACCTCGGGCACCCCCGCCACTCGTGCGGTCGCGCGGGCCCACGGGCTGACTGTCGCGTCATTGTCGATTGCCCGGGCCATGAACGCATGTTCAGCCGAGGCCCAGCCGGCCTGGCCGGTCCACGACCAGCCGTCGCTGCCGTCGATATCTTCGCCCAGTTTCTCCGCTGGCTCAGCGACGCCGTTGCCGTTGGCGTCGTGGTAGAATTCCACCGCAGTAACTTCGCCGCCGGTGTCGTGTACGTCCCATGCCGTCAGCGTCAGGTCTTCGCCGCTGATGAGCCATTCTGGCCCTGCGGTCAACAGGCCTATCGTTGGCGGGTAATTCGGCAGATCGAGTGCCTTGATGACGATCTCCGTTTCCTGCGCGTCCGTTGGCGGCAACCCATAGTTCAGCCACAGATTCATATGAATCCGCAGGTTGTCTTGTTCGCTTGGGATGTCACTGCCGGTATAGGTCCACTCATGAATCAGATGCCCGGCCGTCAGTGGTTCGTCGGAGTGATCGTGGAAGCTTTTGAACGTGATGGCGTCGGCTTGCCAGTCGAAATAGCAAGTGCTGTAGGCGCCGTTGAGTGTTGTGTAGTATCTTTCAATGTTGCCGGGCGAATCCCATGGCTGAACGACGAATTGCGAGTTGAACTGGCCGTCCGGCTGGCTCCATTTGCTCAGTTCGACGTCGAACTCCTTGCCGCCGTCTTCATACAGAAACATCCCCAGCACCACGTTTCGATCCAACATATCTGGCCGGGCGTCGAGGAAGAACCGGTGCATGCCGTATTGCGTGGGCTGAGTACTGTAAACCTCGGCGCAATACCACGTGCCGGCCTCGTAGCGAATCTTCAAATGCAGCCCTTGCTCGTCGACCCATACGCTTTCATCGCTGTCGGAGAATGCGTTTGGGCCGGGGCCTAACTGCTGGCCCGACTTGACGTACCACTGCATGCCCGCGAACTCGACCGTTCTGGACGGCTCGGCCGTCAATGCGTCGCCGACGGGACCGGCATCAAGCATCAGCCGCGGTTCCAATAATTCGCACAGGGGGATAGCTGTCACAGTAGCACCTGAAGCGGATTTACCGGTTCGTCTCCGCCGGAAGCAGCCGGCTAAAAAGAAACTGGCCATTCATTCATATACTTCGACAATTCAAACGATGGCTCTACAGTCGTAATCACAGGCCTAACCCAGCCTGACGGACTGAAATCGCCATCCCGGCGCGGACTTGCCTCCAGTGGTCCTTCGCTTGCCGATTGGCGTGGGCGGCGAGCGGCGGGTGATACCTAACAGAACCCACACAAATGGGTTTGTTTGGCAAAAAAAAGTTGCGTGGACAGCTGGTTTCGGTGGGGTCGGATACCTGAGCCGTGGTCGAATAAGCATCTTAAC
>JABMQG010000006.1 GCA_013203365.1 Planctomycetota bacterium
CCCTTGCTTTTCGACCGCGATGGCGTCCAGGACAAGCCGCATGGCAGTGTAGATCTCAGGCCCGTCGATCCGCGAGACCATGAGCACCTTGCCCTGTGCATTTTCAATCTCCGGGAGCTTCTCGGCCATGCGCCAGTGCAGGGGATTGGTGTGGAACGCCTCGTGTTCGTAGTTATTCCATAGCAGCAGGCTCAATTCGCTGTCCACCGAGGCCAGGGATGTGGCCAGTTCGTATTGAAGATTCTGGGCGGCGGTGGTGTATATTCCGAAGGCGCCGCGAAACAGCCCTATACTCTGCAAGAGGTTGTTTAGGTTCTCCTTCGACACTTCCGCCTGGCCGAGGATCTTCAGTTTCTCCTGTGCAGCGGCGATTTGCTGGTCTATCTGCTTGGGGTCCGGCGCGCCCTCTGGTGCCGCCATGTTCAGGCTCTCTCGCAGGCCGATCAGACCGAATGCGTCGAAGCTGATCGACAGTATCTGCCATTGTGCTATTGCCCGCCTCTGCCAGTCGGCCAATCGGTTGACCTCTGATGCCTTCAATTGCACCAGTTTGCCGAATACCTGTGTGAAGCCGTCCATTTCCTTCAGCGGTGGCGGCGCTGGCACCTCATCGAACAGATCATCGGGCCGGCTAATCGCACGTACGCCCTGGGCCTTGGCGGGGAACTGTCTTCCCACAAGGTTCAGCAGCGCCATGTTGACCGCCAATCGCTTCCTGGCCGCTTCATCAACGGCTTTGCTCCAGCTCAGCAGCAGCTTCATTTGCTCCGCACGTTCGGCGGCCGCCAAACGAAATGGTATGCCGTAGACGGTTAGAATGCACCGAATCTGCCCGGTATGATTGCGGTCGGAAATCGCTTGGCGCAACGGGATTACCATTTGGTTCTGGTACGCCTGTGCGGATATCTCGTCTCCGGTCGGGACGTCCACGGCAACCAGGTTCTCCGTCGGCACGCCCCGCCTGGCGCAGTAGAATCGTCCCAGCGCGACAGAATTGTCCATGTTCTTGTTGACTACTACTAGGATTTCCGCCGGCTGCAAAGCGATTGATGAAGCGCACAGCCCGCAAACGGCAACGATGACTACAAAAACGGCTCTTGACATTTCATTATCCAATTCAGGTTGACGGATGTTATAAACTCCAGGGCCCGGTTGTTCAGTAGATATTATAAGCTGGCATTGCCTGGAAGATAAGACACTTTTCCTCAATCACAGGTTAGGTGAGATTGACCGTCCCACTCGGCACAAGCTCGGAGGCATTGGCTCGAATCGCTCGCTGGTCGTTGCGGACGACGATCCTGGCGGTGCCGCTGACGTTGTGGTGGCCCAGCATTGAAGGCTGGGCCGCCTTTGCCGCCGCCGTTCTGACCGTTTGGCTGTGCTGGTTCTGCTGGCGCATGACGAGCGGCCGAACAGAGGTGCCCGGCCACCTGATCCACCTGGCCTTGGTGGGTATCCTGGCGGTGGGAAGCTATCACCTCATCGGCAGCCAACTGAACCCCGCGGCCAAGATCCACCGCGCCCTTTGCGGTGAGTTCAACGCTGCCTTGGTGGTGCACGTGGCGTTGATAGCCCTGGTGGTGATGCTTGCACATGACCTCCTTGGCCGGGCCGACACCGGCAGCTTGGCGGCCACCGTCTTGGGTCTTGTTGTCATATCGGGGTCGCTGACTGGTTTGGCGGTGGCCCGGCCGGAGCAGGGACGAATCATGCTGGCGATGCTTGGCTGGGCGGGTGTGGCGATATTGTGCAGGCCGTTCTGGCGATTGTCGGCCGCTCAGACCACCCCAGGCGGTCATGGCGTTTACAAGGCCCACTTGGCCGTGGAATGCCTTCGTGCCCTGGCAGTTCTAGCGGCGGCTGTGGCGCTGTCTGTGGCGTGTCCGCCAAGCGTCGTGCTGATGACAGCGGCCTTGGCGGCGACCCTGGTCCTGGGGGCTTGTTGCCTGCCTGCGCGACGGCGATGGTGGGCCTGGGGTGCCGTTGCCGCCGCAGTCGCGACCGGCATACAACTATGGGGCCTATGGCCGGTTCGCTGGCCGGCCTGGCCTTCTGGCGGGCTGGGCTGGCTTGGCCGAGGCGAGCAGGCGATACTCGAGTTGCCTGTGTGGGACTGGAGTTTGTCGGTATTGGTCGGCAGCGTCGGCTGGGTTGGTGTGTTGTGGTTCCTGGCCGGCCTGACCGGCTGTCTGGTCTGGGCCATGAGGCATGCCCGCGAGGCAAACGCAGGCGACCACGCCCGCGGTCTGCTGACGGCCGTTGCCGCCGTAGTCGCTACGACGGCGATGTTGACGCCGGGCGGATTTTTCAATCCCGCCGTCAACGTGGTGTTCGCGGTGACCTGGGCCCTGCTGCCTCGGGCCTTTGGCCTTCGGCCCATAAACCACAGCGGCTGGTGGTTGCTGGCGGGCATTGTCGGGGTGAGCCTGATGCTGGGCCTGGCCAGCCACCGCGGGCTGCTCATGTGGATGACGGCCGCGGTCGGCCGGGGCGAGATCACGCTTCACGTGGTCGTGGGCGCGTTAATAACGTTGGCGCTGTTATGGCTGCTCCATCGGCGCCGCTGGTGGGCGCTCCTAGCGGCGGGTCTAAGTCTGGTTGCCGGAGGAATCGGGGAGTTGGCACAGGAGGTTATCTCCACGCATCAGGGCGAGTGGATCGACGCGGCTGGCCACGCGGCCGGGGCCTTGGCGGCCCTGATCTTGTTTATCTTGTGCCGAGCGAGCCGATGGAGCGAATCGCCGGACGCCAGGCGAAAAGACCCCGAGTATTAGTGACGCAACTTAGTCAATAGCCTTCGCAGCGGTCATTGCGTTGCAGGGGCTCGATCATTTTCGCTCCCTGTCGAACGTTCGATATGGTGGCTTAGATGCTCCCATACGGCCCTGGCGCAGATCAGATCCAACTCGGTATCGATATTGATGCTCCGTTCCGGCGGCATGACGTATGGGATGCATCGCCGCCCGTACAGGCTGTGGCCACCCATAACCACATCGCGACGGCTGACGTAGACGGCCCCGTTTCGGCGGTAGGGGACGGGGTAGCACGTGAGGTCCTGCCGGCGGGTAGGCTCGGGCAGATCGCTGAAATAGGCAACCATAAGAGCGTTGTCTATCTTCCTCAGCCAGGCCGGGTGAGCGTCGGTGACCTCGCAGATGCTCACGGCACTGTCGGCTGGCGGATCGGCGCCGACAAGCAGATCGACTGCTGCGCGTATATCGTCGCCGGTCCGCATGGGTGTGGTAGGCTCGACAGTGCAGACCAGGTCGATCGGCCGGCCCAGCCGGGCCTCGGCGTCGGTGACGGCGTGAATCACCACGTCTATGGTAGCGGCGGTATTGCTGGCAAACTCCGCCGGGCGACGAAACGGCACAACCGCCCCGGCGCGGACGGCCTCGTCGGCGATGGCGTCACTGTCGGTGCTGCAAAGCACCTGCGAGCACCGACAGCTGTTGATCGCCGCTTCCACTGCCCGCCGCACCAGGCTCTTACCGCCCACCTTCGCCAGGTTCTTGCCTGGCAGGCCCTCCGACCCGCCGCGGGCGGGGATCACGCACAGACAGTACAGGTCCGCGCCGCTCATGGGTATGATCTCACCCGCCCTGGGTGCGTCGCTTGGCCACGTCCAATTCAAGTTCGCCGAACTGCTCTTCGTGCCGGCGGATCAGTTGGCTCAGCGTGATAGCCAACCGCTTGGCCGATAGATAATTCATTATCACGCGGTCGTTGATCTGAAAGAGGATCTCCGGCTGCGTTTGTCCCTGTTGCGGCTGGGGGATCAGGTTCAGCCCGAAGTCGAGCATTACTTCCTCGGCCGTGCCGTTGGTGCGGAACGCGTTCGCATATGTCGTCTTCATGTTCCGCTCGTCGACGCGGAGTCGAACCTGCTGCTGGCCGGTCTGCTCTTTTGCCTGTTCCTCGATAGGCTTTTCGCTCGCTCCATCCGCTCCGCCCGCATTTTGTGCGTCTTCCTTCGCTGCCATGTCTGCTCCTTCCGTTGAGGACAATTGATATCCATTAACAAAAAAATAACAAAAAGCCACTTTCGTCTGCGCTTCAGTCGCAAGGGCCCCGAAGCGGCCGTCGAAAGATAATGCAGTTTCGTCGTAGTGCACTACGCTGACAAGAAAAAAGTTGTATACAAATCCCGGCAGGACCCTCGATGGTCGGAGTTTGGCGTGGTTTTCGCCCTTGCCTGCCTACCCATTGTTTGGACCCTGCCAGGCGGCGCAACATGCCGCAGTGCCCTAATACCGATCCTAGTTAGAGATTGCCGATCTTATCCAAGGGAACAAGCACAAGGAGCGAAGGAAGTCAGGTGTTTCAATCAGCCATAGCCAGGCCTCGCCGACGGCTTGCTCCAGGATTGGGATGCTCGCGTACGCCCGGTTGCTGAGTTTCTTGTCACGGGCCTGCCACCACAACAGCTCCGCGGGGTTGAGTTCAGGGCTATACGGCGGCAGGTTCAACAGCGTCACGTTGGACG
>JABMQG010000111.1 GCA_013203365.1 Planctomycetota bacterium
CAGTTCCGCGTTTCTGGTCATCCGCATGTCGCGGGCGACTTCGTTTGCCTCGTTTCTTCCTCCTGATCCAACGCACGAAACCCTTTGCCAACTTGCCCTCCTCACCGCCTTCATCGAGCCTGATGCGCCGGTGGCCGCGCCCGTTCGTTATCAGCGACTTGAATCGCTCCGGGACGTCACGAGGCCGATCTCCGAAGTACCAGAAGTCCTCTGCCACGAGCACACGATCAACCTTTGTGTCGCGCTTTCGCGCTTCCTTGCCCGTATGTTGCGTGGCGTTCCCGACCTGCGAGAGCCGACCGTTCTTCAGTCGGTAGATGTTGTCGCCATGAGGATCTGCCGTCGGCTTCTTGCACTTGAAACGTGCGTCGCGGAAGTATTCGTCAAAGGACATGACTTCGCTGACTTGCATCACGAACGCCAGCTTCCTGGCTCCTTCCTTCTTCCGATACGTCCCCATCACCCAGTCCCCCTTTTCCGCAACCCGCCGGATAACAGGTTTGCAGCAAGCCAACGTGCAGTACTTTTCGCCGGTGACGTTCGGGGCGAAGCCCGTATCGGAAACCAGCACGTAGGAGAACAGACTTGGCCCTGCCTTCCTCATCTTGGGCGCTCCCAACCACTTGACGACCTTGGAGACATGCCGTCCATCTATCCAGTGCCCGATCGCCCGAAGAATCGAACAACTCACGCCGACGATTGGTCTCACACCACGCTTGACTCGGTTGCCTGAATCCCCCAAGGGTATGGCCTTCGAGAGCAACCGGCTCCTTTTCGGATTGCCCTTGACGATCACCAAGTCTTCGGTCCGGTGTCTTCGCTTTGCGTGGGCGTTGTTCCGCACTTTCCTGAGTGCTCCGGGCCACTGTGCCTTGGCGATCTTCCGGAAGTCGTGGACCTCCTGCACCGTGAAGTATCCGATCACATAGAGCCTTGATTTGCCTCGTGTGCCCGGCGGCTCCAGACCGGCGTAGAAGATGAGAAGATCGCCGGTCTCCAGTTTCGCCAATTGTCTCCGCTTATTCGGGGTCGGATCCCCGTACGTGAACGTCGTGAACTCGGGGTCGAAGTGCGGAACGTAATAGCGGAGTTTAGGAGGGACGAAAGCTGCCAACGACCTGCGGCCCCTGCCGCGCAGGTCTGAGTACATTTTCTTGGCGGTCGTTGCAGACCTCTCAGGAATAGGGATGTACTCGAATGAACCATCCTTGAAGATTGGTGCGAGACATCCTCCGCATCCTTTGTCGATGCCGACGCGCAGCAGCAGGGCCTTCATCGGACTCTCCGTCTTCTGCCCTGTGAGGAGCGGACCTGTCGCCCGGCCTCGTCTCGAACCTGTAAGTAATCCTTACAAGTTGCTTCGGGGGACAGCTTGCTGTCGTCGGCAGTTGTCAAGTATTCCTTGACGACTGCCCGCCCGTCGAGGCGGACCCGCAGGCGGTTCCCCGCTCACCGTCGCTTCGACTTGATCGGCTTCAGCAGCTTTTCGTAGGCGCGGGCCTTCCGCTTGTCCCCGATTTCCACGTAGAGGTCGCGCAGGTGGCTGGCCAGTTTGTAGAACGTCGTGCTGCGATGGCCGACGCCCTTCATCGCGGCGGCTCGCTGGTCGCGGTAGGCGCTCATCACCTGCTCGACGAACTTGACGTAGCTTTTGACGGCATCGCGCGAACGATACACCTTCTCGACCCGCTTCAGCAGGACCTCCATGATGGGCCCGTTACGGCGGTATCGCATGACCGCGTCGGCGTAGACGTTGAGGGCCGCCTTTGGCTGGCCGCGGGCCATGAGGTAATCGCCCTTCTCCGCCAGGATCTGCGCGCCGATGTCGGGATGACGCTTCTGATACACCTCCCACGTCATGTCGTAGAGCTTCGCGTGCTTCTGGATCTCGTCCTCGGGGATGAGTTCGCGAAGCTGATCGAGGATGCCTTTCGTGAACTGCGGGTAGTCCTTGAACCGCTCGACCATCGCCTCGTAGAAGCTCCAGATCGTGTCGGTCTTCAGCTTCCGTTCGGAGCAGAATCGAGCGATCATCATCCAGGCGTCGACGTTGTACGGATTGAGCTGCGTGGCGAGCCGGACGTAGACGGCGGCGCGCTTGACGTTCTCCCTCTTCTCCATCAGGATGGCGCCGGTCAGGCAGAACCGCGCCCGGAGGCGCCGCGTCGCGTTGACCCGCGACAACTGCGTCTCGAGCCAGCACTCCCGGTCGGTCATGGTCTTGCCCGTCTGCGGATCCCTGGCCCCGCCGACCACGTACCCCTTGGTCCCGCCGTAGCGGCCGGCGTCCGTCCACCGCCATCCGTCGCCGGTCTTTCTCGCGGCGCTGGCCCACGCGTGCGCCGTGCCGGTCTTGGTGTCGCGCCCGCCGAACCCCACCGCCGGAATGCAGATGCTCTTGCAGACGCGCGTGGCGAAATAGCTCTGATCGCCGCACAGCCCGCCGTATCGCTTGATGTTCTCGAGCGTGTAGCCGTCCTCCAGGAGCCGCCGGCGGTTCTTGCTCTCGCCCTCGTCCTTGAGCTTCATGTCGTAGGGCACGCTGCTGTAGAGCTGCCCGACGGACGTGCTTCCGCCGTATCGCTTCAGCGCCCAGTCGCGCTCCTTCGCCGTCACGCCGTTGTCGACCACGTACTTGAGCATGAAGTACGGCATCGATTTCGGGTTGTCGCGGAACTTGGCGGAGTGCTTCACGTAGTAGCGGAACAGTTCCATCACCTTACCGCCGTCGCCGCCCAGATCGGCCGCCGTCACCTCCTTGTCGTAGACGACGGCGAGCGCGACCATCAGGTTCTCGAACGCCGGCTTGCGGAGCGGGCCCTTCACTTTGAGCAGATAGAGGACGCGGAACACGCCGACCGCATCGTCCTCGGGCCGAACGGCCGCGCCCAACAGGCGGACGAGATTCGGATACTGAAGAAGCCACTGAGCGAAGGGGCGGTCGTCCGGCGAGGGCACGCCCTTTGCGACCGCGGGGAACAGCCGGCACACGTCGTGCGCATACAGCAGCCGTTGCCCCGCGGCGAGGTCCGGCTTCTCCGCCGCCAGAATCTTGACCAACTCCTCCTCGTAATACGCCAGTCCCTCGGCCCACTTGCCCTGAACGATGAACGCGTCGTCGTAGCCCGGGATGAGCGAGTCCTTGAACTCCTCGGCCTTGTCTTTCTCCGGATCCTGCGCCGCGGGCGGGCCGGGCGCGGCGTCGGCTCCGAAGGCCGCGCCCACGGAAAGGGCGCAACACGCCGGCGTCAGCAACAGGCACATCAGAAGTTGGACCGCTCGTCGTCTCATCGCGTTTTCCTGCTCAGGCAACGGCATCCGGGGGCGAACCGTCGCCCCTGGCATATTATACGCAAAGCGTGCGCGAACCGTGGCAATTCTTTTCGAGTTGGGCGCGGGCCGCTCACACCTCGGCGATCTTGAGGATCTCCCCGGCCTGCTCGGGCGATTCGGCGCCCATGTTGACCATGAACCGCTTCAGCCCCATTTCAGCTTGACATCGCGCGGTTTGCGCAACATAATCACATCATCACCGTGGAGGGACCCTCATGATCTGCCCAGCGTGCCGTGACGAGATGATCGTTGTCGAGTACAAGAAGATCGA
>JABMQG010000112.1 GCA_013203365.1 Planctomycetota bacterium
TCCCATCCTTGGTCACCACCGTCCAATCATCCCGCTCAATTACGACTTCCGATGAACCTCCATTCACCATCGGCTCCACCGCCAGCACGAGGCCCTCCCTCAGCACTATGTCATTCCTCAAAAGCGACGGACTGACATAATTCGGCACTTTCGGCTCCTCGTGCATCTCGGTTCCGATTCCGTGGCCGACAAACTGGCGGACGACACCGAAACCTGCCTGCTCAGCACATTCCTGCATAGCGCCGGCCACCTTGCTCCAGCGCCGGCCCGGGCCTGATTGCTCCACGGCGATAGCCAACATCTTCTCGGCAACCTCCGTCAGTCGCCGCTTCTCTTCGGTCACATTGCCGATCAGCAATGTCCTGGCGGCATCGCCGCAATAGCCGTGCATGCGAACACCAAAGTCTATGCTCACCAGGTCGCCGTCGCAAATCACACGGTCTCCGGGTATCCCGTGAACCACCTGCTCGTTGATCGAGCAGCATATATTGCCAGGAAACGGCCCGCCCACACCGGGAACTCCTTTGAAAAGGCACTCGCCACCAACTTCTCGGCAGATGCGCTCGGCCTCGGCGTCCAACTGACCAGTTGTCATGCCGGCCTCGGCTATCGCAGCCAACCGTTCCAGCACTTCGTGCACAACCCGGCCCGCCGCACGCATCAACTCGATCTCTCGCTTACTTTTAAGATTAAAGGCCAACCTAACTGTCCACCTTTCGCTGAGACCGTCACGTTGCCAGGGCCTGCAGCTGGGCGACTATCTCGGCGGTCACTTCGTTAGGGCGTCTGTTCCCGTCAACACAAAGAACCTTTTCCGCCCCGGCGTCCTTGTAATAGTCCAGCACCGGCGCCGTCACTGCCTTGTAGGCGTCCAGGCGTCTGAGGACCACTTCTTCCGTGTCGTCACGACGCAGCTCTAACTGGCCGGTATAGCTACACTGGTCACAGGCGCCTTCTACTTTCGGCCTGAGGTACTTCTCGTGGTAGATCGCACCGCAGCTCGGGCAGCTTCTGCGCCCGCAGATCCTATCCACCACCACATCTGCCGAGACATCCATGTACACTACCAGGTCCAGCGGCGTGTTGAACCTCGCCAGTTGTGCGTCCAGTACCTTGGCCTGGCCAACCGTACGTGGGAACCCGTCCAGAAGCAATCCCTTCGACGCTGCCGGGTTGCTGATGGCCTTGGCCATCACGCCGACAACGACCGCGTCTGGCACCAGCTTGCCGGCGTCCATGTACTTGGCCAACTCCTTGCCAAGTTCGCTACCGGCGGCCTTTTCAGCCCGCAGGATATCACCGCTGGACAGATGCAGCATATCGAACTTTTCGGCAAGGCGTTTTGCCTGTGTGCCCTTGCCGGCCCCAGGGGCTCCCAGCAGCACGATTCTCATCCTCGTACCCCCTTAATTCGACTGCCCTCGCCCAGGAAACCACCGTAGTTCCGCATCACCAGTTGCGCCTCGATACGCTGGACCAGATCGAGCGTCACCGAGACGGTAATCAACAGACCTGTGCCACCCAGGAAAGCCGAAATATTAAATGGGATCTTCATCCAAGTGGTCACTACGCTCGGCAGCACCGCAATGACGGCTAGGAAGGCTGCCCCACAGTAGGTTATGCGTTCCATAACTCGTTCAAGGTAATCGGCCGTGCGTTTACCCGGGCGCAGGCCTGGGATAAAGCTGCCGTAGTCACGTAGTTGCTCGGCCATCTCCTTTGGCTTGAACTGCACGGTCGTCCAGAAGAAGGCGAAGAAGAAGATCATCCCGATGTAGCACAACTGCCAAAGGTAACTGCCGGAAGCGAATTCACTGGCCAGGAAGACCGTGACCGGATTCCTCCACCGCGTCGCGATAGTGGAGAACAAAATACTGGGGAACATCATCAGTGCGCTTGCAAAGATAATGGGCATGACGCCACCGTGGTTGACCCTCAGCGGCAGATACTGCCGTTGTCCGCCGTATACCCGCCGACCTCGCGTCATCTTGGCTTGCTGGACGGGTATTCGGCGTTGGCCTTGGGTGATCAGGATGGCCCCGGCGACCACAAAAACGAACATACCGGCCAGCGTCACTATCTTTAGCGGGCCTATGCCGCCGGCGTCGCCCCCGCCGAAGCTCAGCGTGGCCTGCCCCATCAACATGGCTATCGCGCTGGGGATACGGGCTACGATGCTCGCCATGATCAGCAGGCTGATCCCATTGCCGATCCCGTACTCATCTATCTGTTCACCCAGCCACATCAGGAAGATGGTGCCGGCCGTCATTCCCAACACACCCATGAGGAACGTTCCTGGCCCGCCGAATTGTGGATACATGATCGCTCGACTCATCCAGAACGATGCCTGGACGACGCACAGCACGACCGCGGCATAGCGGGTGTATTCCTGTATCTTCCGCCGGCCAGCCTCGCCTTCGCGCTGCAATCGCTCGATTGCCGGCACGACGGTCCCTAACAGTTGGAAGATGATCGCGGCGGTGATATACGGCATGATCCCCAGACCAAACAGGGTGCTTTGCTTAAGGTTGCCGCCGGTGAACAGCGCCACTGTCTGCAGTATCTGCCCTAATGGCTTGCCTTCCTGGGCCTCCATCGCCCCGCCCCATGCGATCTGATCCAACCCGGGAATGGGAATATAGAATCCGATTCGATATATCGCCAGCAAGGCGACAGTAAAACCGATTTTCGCAATCAGTTCCGGAATGGAAAAGATATTCTCCAGTATCCGCCGGATACGCGTTGGGCCCATCAGGATGTAGTAGAACCCCACCAAAATGCCCAGTGAAACAACAAGCATGCCCGCCGGCTGAATCAAATCGGAGGGATGTAAGACCTCTGCGCGGGCGATGCCTACGATATCCTTGATACCGCTTATGCCCAGGTACAGCACAATCGCCAGCGTCAAAGCCCCGACGACCAACCTAAAGAGTTTGAATGCCATCGGTTCTCTCGCTAGTTACCCTTTTTCCTGGGGCTCAGTTCCAACGTTCCGCCGGCTGTGGCAACTTTTTCAGCCGCCGCGAGGGACGCGCGCGACACACGAACGGTCAGTTTTCGTGTCAATTCTCCCTCACCAAGCAACTTGACCGCCATGTTGGGGTGATCAATCAGGCCCTTTTCCAATAGCGCCTTTACGTCGACTATGCCGCCGTCCTCGAATGCGCGTTGCAAGTCTTGGATGTTAACGATCTGGACCAGCTCAGCGAACTGAGCGTTGTTGAATCCCCGCTTAGGAATTCGGCGGACCAGCGGGTTCTGGCCACCCTCGAAGGTGGCGCGAACCTTGGATCCTGCCCGCTGGCCATAGCCCTTGTGACCGCGGCCGGAGGTCTTGCCCTTACCGGAACCGCGGCCTCGGCCAATGCGTTTGGAACGCTTGTGCGGGCCGGCGGCGGAGAGTATCTCCTGTAGATTCATTGCCCCACCTCCACACCTCTCAGTTGGGCCACCTGTTCGACCGTGCGAAGGCGCATCAGGCCGGCCAGTACGGCCTTGACCAAGTTCTTCGGAGAGGTCGACCCGTGGGCCTTGGTCAGTATGTCCTTGACCCCGGCCAGTTCCAGCATTGGTCGGATGTTTTTACCGGCAATGACGCCGGTACCTTCCCCGGCCGGCACCAGCATCATTCTGGAGGCGCCGTAGCGACCTTCGATCTGATGGGGTATCGTATTGCCGGCCAAGGAAATTTTAACGATATTCTTGCGTGCGTCCTTAATGCCCTTTTCGACCGACAGTGGCACCTCTTTCGCCTTGCCGTATCCCACGCCGATATGCCCGTTGCGGTCGCCGATCACCACGAGCGCGGCAAAGCTGAACCGCCGGCCGCCCTTGACAACACAGGAACAGCGATAGATTTTCACCACGTGCTCTTCGAAGGCTTGTTCGCCCTCGATCGCATGGGTCCTTACTTGCCGAACCATTCGCTCCCGAGCCAAGATCATGCTCCCATAATTTCAGTTCGCGGTCTGGAAGACCGCAAATCACAACGGCTAAGCCTTTTTTCTATAGCAAGTGCCAATAATGTCTTCCGGTTAAGAAGGCTTTTTCCCCGCCCGCCCAGAGGGCGGGCGTTGCCTTGAAAACGTAACGACTTTTGGCAACTGCTCTCTAAACTAAAACTCCAATCCACCTTTTCTGGCGGCCTCGGCGAGTTGTTTGACTCGTCCGTGAAACCTGTATCCATTGCGGTCGAAGACAACTCGTTTGATACCGGCGTCGACTGCCTTGGCAGCCACGGCGATGCCAACTTTCTCGGCCGCCGCCTTATTACCGCCAAAGCCGATCTCTACCGCCAAGATTTTGTCTCGGCTCGAGGCGCTGACCAATGTAGCGCCGCGAGTGTCATCGACAATCTGGGCGTATATGTTCTTGTTCGAACGGAAGACCGTCAGTCGCGGCCGATCGGCCGTCCCGCTGACCTTCCCTCGCACCCGGCGTTTTCGCCGCTGCCTCAGAAATATTTTCTTTTTATCCGCCTTCATAAAGGTGGCATCCTGTTTCCTGATTCCCTAACCGATCAACCACCGGCACCCGCGAAGGCCTTGCCAACCTTTCGGATGATCCGCTCGCCGGCATAGCGAATTCCTTTGCCTTTGTATGGTTCAGGTTTGCGGGCACTTCGGCACTGAGCGGCGAACTGCCCGACCTTTTGCTTGTCGCATCCGCGGACAACGAACCTGGCAGGGTCGTTGTCGCCACGAGACTGGGCCATCGAAACCTCTACCTCGATCCCATCCGGAACCATCAGTTCCGCCGGATTGGCTCGGCCACAGACCAGCGAGAGTTTCCTGCCATTCAAGGTCGCAGAGTAGCCCACGCCGTACAACTCCAGTTTTCTTTCAAACCCGTTGGCAACGCCTTCGACCATGTTGGCAATCAAACTGCGAGTGGTCCCATGAAGGCTGCGCGACAGCCGTTCGTTGTTGGGACGCTGCACGAGCAAGCACTTATTCTCGTTGTCCTCGCAAACGGCAATCACTTCGTGGTGCTCGAACACCAGCTTGCCCTTGGGGCCTTCAACACTGACTTCTCTGCCCGAAAGGGTAACCTTGACGGCATCCGGCACGTGTATCGGCTTGTTGCCTACTCTGGACATCTTTCAGTCTTTCTTCAAACTCCCGTCCCGTTCTACAGGACGGTACACAACACTTCGCCGCCCACGTTGGCCGCTCTGGCCTGGCGGTCGCTCATGACACCTTTACTGGTTGAGACAATAGCTACGCCCAATCCGCTGATGGGCCGAGGCAGATTCGCGACCGAGCGATATATCCGCCTGCCCGGCGTGCTGGTTCGCTGGATATCGGTTATGGTCTGCTCTCCATTGGGGCCGTACTTCAGGTAGACGCGAAGCACACCCTGCTTGCCGTCGTCAACGAACTTAAAATCTTCTACGTAGCCTTCCTGCTTGAGCACCTCAGCGATGCCGGCACAGACCTTTGACGCCATGACGTTGACATGCCGATGGCGAACCCGCGCGGCGTTGCGAATTCGTGTAAGCATGTCGGCTATCGGATCGGAAAGGCTCATTTTATCTCGGTCCTTACCAACTGGCCTTCTTCATGCCGGGAATTCTTCCTGCATTAGCCAGTGTTCGCAGGCAAATTCGGCAGATACGGAACTTGCGATATACAGACCGCGGACGGCCGCACAACTCGCACCGACGCTGGATTCGCGTTGTGAATTTTGGCTTGCGCTTCGCCTTTATTTTTATCGCCGTCGTCGCCATATGTTACTCAATTCCTACGCTTGTACGCTTCTGAATGGCATTCCAAGCATTGCCAGCAGGCGTCGGGCTTGTTCGTCGTTGCCAGCTGTGGTCGCGATTGCTATGTTCATGCCCTGAGTGTGTTGCACTTTGTCCGGGTCGATCTCCGGAAACAGGGTTTGTTCGCTCAGGCCCATATTGTAATTGCCGCGCCCGTCGAAAGCGTTGGGGTTCAAACCGCGGAAGTCTTTCACACGCGGGATCGCCAACATCATCAGCCGGTCCAGAAACTCATACATTTGCTGTCGTCTTAACGTGACCTTAAGCCCAACGTTCATCCCGGCGCGGAGCTTGAAGTTGCTAATGCTCACCCGAGCCTTGCAGACCACCGGCTTTTGGCCGGCGATCATGCCCAACTCCTTCATGGCCGTCTCCAGCCGGGCCGCTTCGCGGCCGAACTGGCCGAGACCCATGGTGATGACGACCTTTTCAAGCCTGGGCACGGCCATGGGGTTGACGAAGGCGAACTCTTCGATCAAGGCCGGGACAATTTCTGCTTTGTATTTTTCTGCCAACCGTGCGGCCATCGCTCTTGTTCCTATTTACCTTTCGGCTTGCCCACTACGCCAAGCGGCTCACCGGATTTTTTCGCGAATCGCTGCTTTGTCCCGTCGGGCAAAAAACGGAACCCGACTCGCGTCGGCTCTGAAGTCTTGGGGTCCACAACCATCACGTTGGAAATAGCCAACGGCATTTCCTTATGTATACGCCCGCCCTGTGGATGCTGTCGCGACGGCTTCATGTGCTTGTACACGCGGTTGACACCTTGGACCATCACCTTACCAGAGGCGGTATCCACCCGCAGGACCTCGCCTCGTTTGCCGAGGTCTTTGCCGGCCACCACGACGACCGTGTCACCTTTTCGCATTCTACCTATCATATGGGTATCCTTAGACCCGCATAATCTTCTCACGCCATCGTGCGTCAAACCACCTCGCTGGCCAGTGAAACGATCTTCATATAGTTCTTCGCCCGCAACTCCCGCGCGACAGCCCCGAAGATCCGCGTGCCCTTGGGGTTACCTTGCTCATCGATAATGACCGCGGCATTGGCGTCGAAGCGAACATAGCTGCCGTCATCCCGGCGAATAGGATTGGCCGTTCGAACAATTACACAGCGAACGATGTTGCCCTGCTTGATTTCCGCGCCAGGGATTGCCTTTTTCACCGTGCATATGATTATGTCACCCAAACCGGCTGTCTTGCGCGAATGACGACCCCTCGCAGTCGAACCGCCCAAGACCCTGATGCACATGACAATCGTCGCCCCGCTGTTGTCAGCGATGCTCAATCTGGTTTCTTGCTGGATCACGTCTACTACCTCTCGCATCCCGGCCAGTAATTCGGCCAAACCGCAGTTTGGAGCCGGCCTATGTTGCCTGCCGGGCCATGCGGGCCAGGCGGGCCTTCCCTACCACTTCAACCAGGCGCCACCGTTTACGCTTGCTTATCGGCCTACAGTGGGTCACCCTGACAGTGTCACCGAGTCCGACCTCGTTGGCCGGGTCGTGAACGGCTAATCTCGTTCGGCGACGGATGTACTTTGCATATTGAGTATGCCGGACCAGCCTGTCGATCTGCACGATGCAAGTCTTGTCACCGCCGATCGAAACGACCGTGCCGGTCTCTTCCCGTCGTTTCTGTCGCTTCGTTTCCATCGTTTCAGACATTGATTTCTTCCGCATTTGCCTATGCGAGTTCAATTTCACTTTGCCCTGCCCGCGCCCTTGCTCGCTCGTTGCGCACCGTCAGGCATCTGGCAATATCACGCTTGGTCTGGGCGATCCGAGACGGCTCTTCGAGCTTCTCCGTCACCGCCTGTACCCGAATGTCGTAAAGCTGCCGACGAATCCGATCCAGCTCGCTGGTCAATTCCTCTTCGGACAACTGTCTTATATCCGCGATCTTCATTCACTCTCATCCTACAACCCGTGCCGACGAACCACGAATCGACATCGTACCGGCATCTTGTGGGCCACGCGCACCAACGCTACCTTGGCGGTCATCTCGTCCACGCCGCCAATCTCGTAGAGGACGTTGCCAGGCTTTATCACGGCGACCCACCGCTCGGGTTCGCCCTTGCCCTTGCCCATGCGAGTTTCCAACGGCTTGGAGCTTACCGGCTTGTCGGGGAATATGCGGATAAAGACCCGACCTTCACGATGCAGATAGTGGGTTGCTGCCACACGCCCTGCTTCAATCTGGTTGGCAGCTATCCATCCCGGCTCCAACGACTGGAGACCGTACTCTCCAAACGAAACCGCATTGCCACGTGTGGCCAGGCCACTGATCCTGTCCCGCATGGTTTTACGGTGCTTAACTCTTTTAGGCATCAACGCCATAGTCACACCTGCTCGCTGATTTCATTCAACATTCTTGCTTTAGTTGTTTCGTTCGTCTCGTGAGACCATCCTAGCCAAAGCGTCCTGCAAAGTGCCTGGAACCTCATCCGGCTTGTGGGTCGCCTGCCGGTGGCTCATTAACAGGCGTCGGCGGCGGTTCAACCGCTAGTGGGGCCTGGCTGGGTGGTGCCGCCGTCCGCCCCATTTGTCTGGGGCCCTGCCCGCCGCGCCCGCCGACTCCGCCGCGCCCGCCGACTCCACCGCGCCCGCCGGCTCCACCGCGCCCGCCGACTCCACCGCGCCCGCCGCCCGGGCCGCCACTGCGCCGCCTGGGAGCCGAACTCACCGGCCCGGTCGTCTCATCGGAGACTGCCGCGCCTTTCATGCCGCGATAAATCCAAACCTTCACGCCCAGCGTGCCATAGGTTGTCTTTGCATGCACTAATCCGTAATCTATGTCGGCGTCGAGGCTTTGCAGGGGAAGTGAGCCCAGTATCTGGGTTTCTCTCCGACTCATTTCCGCACCGCCCAGCCGACCGCTGACTTGTATCTTTATGCCCTTTGCTCCGGCACCCATCGTCGCCTCGCAACGTGTTTTCATTGTTCGGCGAAAGCTGGATCTGCGCCTCAATTGCTCAGAAATCCCTATGGCCACCAGTTGGGCATTCAAGTCGGGGTTCTTTATTTCCACTATACTGACGTTCACTCGCCGGTCGGTGACGTCTTCCAGGGCAGCCTTAAGCCGATCGACCTCCACGCCCTTGGGGCCGATCACCAGCCCTGGACGAGCCGTGCGAAGTATTACCTTGACCTCTTCCCGGGTCCGCTCAATTTGAACCTCGGCGACCGCCGCGTAGGGCGGGCGCTGGTTCAATCGACTGTCGATGAACCGGCGGATCTTTTCGTCCTCGACCAGGAATTCTCCGTAGTTGCTCTTAGGGGCAAACCACCGGCTTTTCCATCCTATGGTTATGCCGGTGCGAAATCCGATTGGTGAGACCTTCTGACCCATTTTTCTACTGCTCCGTCTCGACAACCACGGTAATGTGGCTGGTTCGTTTCTTGATCGGATGCGCCCGGCCACGGTCTTTCGGGTGCCATCTCCGCATCGTTGGCCCTTCGTTCACATGGGCCTGCTGCACGTACAGTGATTCCACGTCCGCCTCTGCGTTGTCGGCATTGGCCACAGCACTTCGCAGGACCTTTTCAATGATGTATGCGGCACGATTCGGGCTGAACTTCAGGATGTTCAAGGCGTCCTGAACGTCGCATCCGCGAATCATATCCACTACCAGCCGGGCCTTTCGAGCACTGATACGTGAAAACATATGTTTGGCCAGCCA